>NZ_CALJRY010000248.1 GCF_937976295.1 uncultured Rothia sp.
CCTCCTCGTTGAGCGCTATTTTCTTGGGCTATTTTTGCGTGAACATTCTTGCCTCACTGAATATCCCCGGGTACCTGGGCATCCCCGCAATTATTTACGTGGGGGCGCTTCCGTGGGCTCAGGCGGAGCGGCACCAGTTCACGTTGGCGGTGGCGTGGGTCATTGCGGTAACGCTGGTGAGTTGGCTGGTGCGCGGCATGTGGGGCACTCTGCTGGCCTGTGCGGGTTATTCTCTGTGGATTGTGTTGGTTGCGACCAGCGGTGATCCTTTTGATCTTTCCGCCAATATGAGCCGTGTGCTCGTTATCTTGGGTTTTCCTTTGGCTTTTATCGTTGCTGGAGGCGGTATTTACCGCATTTTCTATCTGCGACAGAACCCGAACCTGTTGAGGTACCTGCAGGAGCGTGCCCTGTACTTGGGCGAGTGGTAGCAACCGGTCACGACGGCGCTCCTCTCCCCCAGTTTTTGTAATTACATATCCCTTAGAGGGCACAGAAACTTAGAAAGTACAGAAAAATCCCGGGCACTCTCTCATGAGAGCACCCGGGATTTTATTGTCCTATAGGACGGCTAGAGCATTACCTCAGGGGGTATTACTCCTGCCAGCCAACGTTGACCCAGTAGTCGGCGCTGGTGTAGCTCTGCTTGAACAGGGACGGACCGTAGTTAGCGACCTTAGCCTTGACAGCGGCGTACATCGGGCCGTTTGCGTAGGGCAGGTACACTGCGACCTTCTCGTAGTAGAGCTTCTCCGCCTCGTTAGCGATCTTGATGCGCTCGTCCTCGTTCTCGGTGTTCTGCAGCTTCTCGATGAGCTTATCGACTTCGGGGTCGCCGACCTCGAACACCTCGGTGGTGAAGAAGTAAGGTGCCGAGGAAGCCATGTCGGGCAGAATGCCCCAGCCGGTGAAGATTGCTTCGTAGCTCTTCTGGCCAAGCACGGAGTTGGAGTTGGACTGCGGCTGGTTGTCAGCGCTCAGGCGGATACCTGCGGACTTCAGCTGCTGCTCCAGGATCTGGTAAACAGCCTGGTAGACCGCTTCGGAGCCGAAGGAGGTCATGGCGAAGCCAGCAACCTTGCCGTCCTTGGCGTAGTAGTCGCCGGACTTGGAGTAGCCTGCAGCCTCCAGAATCTTGCCTGCAGCCGCTGCACCGGTGTCACCAGCGTAGTTGTTCTGGTAGCCCTTCTGGAACGGCATCGCGATGATGGAGCCGGGCAGCGGCTCGGTCCAGCCGAGCTGCGAGAAGTATGCCTTAGCAATCTGCTCGCGATCGACTGCTGCAAGGATTGCGCGGCGCAGTGCCAGGTCCTCAATGCGCTTGGGGTTCAGCTGAATAATGTTGACGTTGGTGTTCTGGCCCTGGCGAATCTCGGTGCCTGCCTGGCCCTTCACAGCGTTGTAGCTGGTTGCGCCAACGAAGGTAAACGCGTCCAGCTCACCGTTCTTGAAGCTTGCACGGATCGCTTCGGAGTCCATCTGACGCCAGATGATGCGGTCCAGGACCGGCTTCTCACCCCACCACTTGTCGTTCTTAACCAGGGTGAGAACCTTCTGGGAGGAGTTCCACTCGCCGACCTTGAAGGGACCTGCCCAATACTGATCGAGGGGCTTGTCAACGAAGCCTTCGTTGAAGAGGTTGACGTCTTCCAGTGCGGGGTGGATTGCGAAGGCGCACAGACCCTCGGAGGGGTAGTACGGAGTCTTCATGGTGACCTTGACGTGGTAGTTGTCGCCGTCAACAGCCTCGATGCTTTCAACCTGCTGCCACATGGTGTTATCGGTGATGTGGTAGGGGTTGTCGGTAGCTGCGCGGTAGACCGTCCACATGGCGCGAACAGCGTTCACGTCCATGGGGGTGCCGTCGTTGAAGGCAGCCTTGGGGTTGATCTTGAAGGTCGCGGTCTGCACGCCGTCAACGGTTTCGGTCTTGTGCTCGGTGCAGAACTCGGGGTTGAGGGTACCTTCACCGTCGGGGCTCATGGTGTAGAAGCCCATGACAGCGGGGATGTTGCAGGGTGCCAGTGCATCCAGATTGCTGGAGGTGTAGCCGCTCTGGGTCAGCAGGTTGAAGTTGGGGCCCAGCGCAGTAGCTGCGAGGGTCAGGGTGCCGCCCTGCTTGAGGGAGGAACGGTCCTGCTTGTTGATCTGAAGGTTATTCAGAATATCTGCAGCATTGCTAGCGGCGCTACCGCCAACCTTCTCCTTCGAGCCACCGCAGGCAGCCAGTAGACCAACGGTGCCCAGGGCAACGGTGCCGGTCAGGAGGGTACGGCGAGAGACAGACATGCTCTTCATGG
>NZ_CALJRY010000249.1 GCF_937976295.1 uncultured Rothia sp.
CCACCATTCACGGGGTTCATTTTCTGAACCTATGCCATAATTTGTAGCGATAATACGCTCATATACATAGTCGCTGATGACCGCTCTTCCGGGGTGTTTTTTCAGCACCAGAAAGGCTACTTTCTTATGGCACTCGTCTTCAATCCGCCGCCCAACTGGCCCGCTCCTCCTGCCGGATGGACCCCCACTCCCACGTGGCGTCCTGACCCCGCGTGGGGTCCCGTTCCTGAAGGTTGGCAGCTGTGGGTCGAAGAGCCCGAGCCCGAACCCATTCAGGTTGAAGAGGCTACTATTGAGCCGCTGATTCCCGAGGAGCCCGCTGCTGAGGCGCCCGCGGCTGAGTCTGTTGAGCCCGCTGTTGAGGCTGAGCAGCCCGCCGAGGCTGCGGCACCGCTGACCGTTGAGGACGTTGACCTGGAGCAGCTCGCCGCTGAGCTCGAAGGTGAGCAGATCGTCGAGGTTCCGGAGGTGGCAGCACCCCAGGCTGAGGCATCCCCCATTGAGGCATCCCATGCTGAGGCACAGCAGGTAGAGGCACCCGCGGCTGAGTCCGCTGAGGAGTCCTCCGAGCCCAAGCCGATGCGTCACCTGACTCAGGTTCCGCTGACCGGCACCACTCTGCCCGAGCAGGTTCTCGCGGCCCAGTCTTCCGCAGTTGAGGAGCACGCCGCTGAGGCTGTTGAGGCTCCCGTAGCGCCGGTTGTCGAGCCCGCGCTGTCCGAGCCGGTTGCTTCCGAACCTGTTGCAGAGCCCGCTGTCGTTGAACCCGTCGCCGAGGTTGCCCCCGAGGCACCCGCGGCAGCAGAACCGGTCGCTGAGGCTCCCGCGGCTGAAGCTCCCGCTGCTGAGGTTCCCGCCTCCACCGAAGAGGCTCCCCACACCATCGAGAACTCCCCGTTCGTTGAGTTCCACACTCCGGAAACCGAGCGCACCGTCAACCTGTCCGAGCGTACCGTGAACCTCTCTGAACAGCCCGGCCAGAACGTGCAGGGCGACCAGAACGCACAGTTCATCCCGGCGGGTCAGGCACCGAACGGCTTCCAGCCGAACCAGGCTGATGGTTTCCAGGGCCAGAACTTCCAGGGTGGCCAGTACCAGGGTCAGAATTTCCAGGGTCAGGGCTTCCAGGGCGACCAGAACGCTCAGGGTAGCCAGTACCAGAACAACCCCTACCAGGGTCAGCCGTACAACGCTCAGCAGCCCTACGCGGGTCAGGTGTCCGATCAGGACCAGGCAACCGTGGCGCTGAGCAACCCCTACGTCACCGAGCCCGCAGATCAGGGCGAGGATGGCTCTGAGAAGAAGGGCCTGTTCTCCGGCACCAAGATTTGGGGTGTTATCGGTGGTGCGCTGGCTCTGCTGATTGTTATCATCCTGGCGATTGTCATGCTGATTCCGCGTGGCGGCTCGACCCCCACCTCCGGTTCTTCCGAGTCTGCGAGCGCGGCGGCTACTTCCGCTGAGGCGTCCTCCGCGGCGGCAGCATCCTCTGAGGCTTCTTCCGCAGCATCCGCATCTGAGAGCGCGGCTTCGGCTTCTTCGGCAGCGCCGATCGTTGCTGCTGAGGCGAAGATGCCCGAAGGCGAGTTCAAGGAATACAAGAAGACCGTCGCCGACAACAAGGACACCATCGACATTGAGAAGATCAAGGGCGATGTGTCCGCAGGCCTGCTCTACTACGAGTTCAAGCCCGCAGACGGTGTGGTTAACGCCTTCATCTCCAGCCGTGATGAGAAGGGCAACATGAGCGCAGGTGTGAGCGTTATCGACTCGACCCGCGACGGCAAGGAGCTCAAGGGCACCGCGTGGATTGACGCGAGCGGCCACTCCACCCCCACCCGCAAGCTGGAGCTGACCGGTAAGGGCGAATGGACCATCCGCGTCTACGATGCTGACTCCGCACCCCACTACAAGAAGGGTGAGAAGTTCCAGAGCACCATGAACTTCTACGCTTTCACCTACGAAGGCACCGAGGCGACCATGGAGTTCCAGACCAACGGCCCGACCACCCGCGGTTTCACCGTTCTGAACGCGACTAAGAACGACCCGTTCTTCTCCTCGACCCTGTCGCCGGTGAAGAGTAGCATTCAGTGGGTTCAGAGCAACAAGAGCTACCTGCAGGTTCGTACCGACTCCAACGTGACCTGGAGCATCGGCACTAACTAGCGGCTTGGCTGACTAGGTCAGCAGGCTGGGTAGGTCAGCAGGCTGAGCATAAAAGTATCCCCCGCATCCGTCATGGGTGCGGGGGATACTTTTATGCTGGGATATTTTATGCCGCGATATTTTTATGCCGGGAGCGGGCGGCTCTTTAGCGGGAGTACTTCGCCTCCGCCAGCTCGGCACCTGCGGCGCGTGCCGCACGCTCCACCAGCTGACGATTCGCCAGGTACACGAAGAACGTCACCAGAACAAACAGGTACATCAGCTGGTACGGCATGGTGCCAGCCATCAGGCCCAGGGAGCCTTCGGGCACCATCAGAATCTGATCCGAGTTGAATTGCGGTGAGAACGCCAGCACAATCCAGAACGGCGAAATGTACATGCCCACCAGCGCCGCGGTCGCCAAAATAACAGCCAGCGTGAAGACGAAGGAGCTGACCCGCCGGTACATGAGCGGGAAGATTTCCATGACCACGGCGGCGAGCATCAGCGGGTACCAGGTGTTGTGGTGCGACCAGCTAATCGGCGAAATCTGCAGCATCATGAACGCGGTCAGCGCCAGCTGCGCCATGAGCGCGCGGGCACGAATCAGCGGAACCAGCAGAACCGCAGTGACCAGCACAATCAGCAGGGTCAACGCCATCTGCACCGTGGACAGGGCAGTCGCAGTCAGGTGATGCTGCAGGCCCGCGTGGGTCAGCGTGCCCATAATCGATACGTTATCGAAGTAGCTGAACCAACCCACACGCGAAGTGTCACGCACCGCGTGGAACCAGAACGTCAGCGACTCCTCACGAATCACCAGGAAGCCGATACCCACGGTCGCGGCGAAGCTCGCGCCCAAAGTCGCGATACCCTTCCAGTCCTTACGCATGAGCAGCAGCAGACCGAACGCGAGCGGGGTCAGCTTAATACCCGCCGCAATACCCAGCAGCACACCGCGCGGAACGCGGGTTGCCGGGCGCATAAAATCGGCGAGAATCAGCATCAAAATGATGGCGTTAATCTGCCCAAAATGCGTGGTCAAACGCCACGGGCCGCACATCCAAATCAGCGCCGCAATCAGCGACACCATACCCCAATGACCCAGGTGCTTCTGCAACGGCAGACGCCACGAACGGCTACGCGCGTAGGAGTACAGCAGGTACGCACACCAGTAGCTGAGCGCGCAAATAATGGCGGTAATCAGCAGCATGCTCTGCGGTTCGGTGAGGAACGCGAGCGGGTAGAAGAGCAGCGCCGCAAACGGCGGGTA
>NZ_CALJRY010000250.1 GCF_937976295.1 uncultured Rothia sp.
CCGTGTAGCTGTCCTCGGGTAGGGGGCGCATGGAGGATTCCACGAGCTGCGCGCGGTGCGGTGCCGCCTCGTTGGCAACCAGGGATGCGCCGCGCTGAATACCGAGCGCCCCGAGGAGCGCCGCCTTACCGCCGGGGCCTGCGCACAGGTCGAGCCAGGCGGTGTCGGTGCCGTCCAGGGGTGCTGCGGCGAGCGCGCGTGCCACCAGCTGGGAACCGGCATCCTGCGCGCGGACGGTGCCTTCACGTACGGATTCCAGGCGCGCCAAGTCGCCGGAGGCGTACAGTGCCGAACCTTCAACCAACTCGCCATCGACGGCGCCCTGTTCGCGTGCCTCGTCGAGGCTACCCAGACCGGGCAGGGCAACCAGGTTCACCACGGGGGCGAGGTTGTCCGCTTCGAGCAGCTGCTCAATTTCGGAGGCGGGGCGGCCGTGCGCGACGAGTGCCTGACGCATGGAACGCACAATCCAGCCGGGGTGCGAGGCGAGCAGTGCCATGCGTTCGGTGTCGTCCTTCGCGTCCTCGATGATGAGTTCGTACCACTCTTCGGGGGTGCGCTCGGAGACGCGGCGCAGCACCGCGTTGATGAAGCTTGCCGGGCCTGCACCGATCTTTTCGCGTGCCAGGGACACGCTCTGGTTCAGCGCCGCGTGGGCGGGAACGCGCATGTTCAGCAGCTGGTGCACGCCCATGCGCAACACGATGAGGGTGGTAGTGCCGACCTTCTCGAGGGGGCGGTCTACGCAGCGGCTGAGGATTGCGTCGTAGGTGCCCTGGTGGCGTAGCGTGCCGTAGGTCAGCTCGGTTGCGAAGCCTGCGTCGCGGTGGTCGAGGCGGTGGCTACGAATCGCCTTGGGTAGCACGAGGTTCGCGTAGGCGTCAGATTCCGCCACGGAGCGCAGTACGTCGAAGACGGTTGCACGTGCGGTGTCTGCGGTGCGCGAGCGTGCGGATGGTGCCGCCGCGGAGAATTCGCGGGCGGACATGGAACGACGGTTGCGTTCGTGGCCGCTCTTATTGCGTCGGGAGGTGCCACCGCCACCGCGTTTGGTGTCGTCGTGTTCGGTCTTGGCGCGGCGTGCGGCGCGTTCGACGCTGGTCAGGCCGTCGAAGCGGCGGCCGGTGCGCGATTCGGGGCGGGAGTTGTCATCCCACTTCTGCGGGCGGCTCTGAGAACGGCTATTCTGCGAGCGCTGATTCTGGGAACGCTGATTCTGGGAACGCTGAGAATTCTGAGACTGTTGGCGGTTCTGCTCGTTCACGCCAGAGCCGGTGCCAGAGCCGGAGCGTCGGCGACGCTTACGCTTCGCACCGCCCTCACCCTGACCGCCGCCCTGGTTAGGCTTGCCCTGGCTGAACTTGCCGTTGCCGCCGTTACCGGGCTTGCCGTGTCCTCCCTTGTAGGGGCGCTTTTCGTTGCTCATGCGAGTACCACCAGGCCTTCCGCCATGTCCTTGCCAGCGCCGCGAGCCCACGCGGGCGCATCCATCATTTTCTTACCGGCAGGCTGAACCTGCAGCAGCATCAGCGGTTCGGTACCGGTGCCGACCAGTACCTTCTTCGCGTGCAGACGCACCGCACCGGGTGCGAGGGGGCCGCCGTTCGCCTCGATCAGGGACTGCACCAGGCGCTCGTCGGCAACCGCCAGGCCACCGATCTTGAAGCGGTTTTCGCCCAGTTCGCACCATGCGCCGGGTTCGGGGGTCACGCCGCGGAAGCGCGCCAGGATCTGCTCGGCGGGTTCGGTCCAGGTGAGGCGGCCGTCGGCAATGCTCATCTTGGAGGCGTAGCTGACCGACTCATCCTCGACCTGCACGGTGCCGCTCTCGCCCGCTTCGAGGCGTTCGAAGGTGCGTTCAAGCAGTGCGCCGCCGCTGGTGGCAAGGCGCATCAGCACGGTGCCTGCGGTGTCGTCGGCGGCTACGGGGGTGGATTCCTGTTCGAAGGTGGGGCCGGTGTCCAGGCCTTCTTCGAGCAGGAAGGTGGTGGAGAAAATTTCCTGCTCACCGGCGATGAGGGCGCGCTGTACGGGGGCGGCGCCGCGCCATGCGGGCAGCTTGGAGAAGTGCAGGTTGACCCAACCGTAGCGCAGGGATTCCAGCGCGGGCAGCGGCAGCAGGGCGCCGTAGGCGACCACGGCGGCTGCATCAGCGTTCAGTTCGGCAATGGCCGCGGCAGCTTCGTCATTCCAGCGGTTTGCTTTCACGATGGGCAGACCGAGCTCTTCGGCACGCTGCGCGACCGGGGAGGGGGTGAGCACGCGCTTGCGGCCCACGGGGGCATCTTCGCGGGTGAGCACGCCGACCACGCGCACCTTATCGGAGTTCGCCAGGTAATCGAGCGGGGGCACGGCAACGTCGGGGGTGCCTGCGTAAATGATGTTGAGCATGTGAGCCTACTTTCCGAAGCTACCGAAGGAGGAACCGGCACCGAACGCACCACCGCCACCGAAGGCACCACCCACGCGGGCTGCACGCTCGGTCACGGTCTTAGCGGCGACCGTGTTGTAGTCTGCGGCGCGCAGGGCACGCATCACGCGCTGGCGGTCTTCACCCACGAGGCGGTCGATGAAGAGCTTGCCGTGCAGGTGGTCGGTTTCGTGTTGCAGCATGCGCGCGAACAGGCCTTCACCCTCCAGTACGAGGGGTTCGCCGTGGCGGTCCACGCCGGTCACGCGCGCCCAGTTCTTGCGCGGGGTCGCGGACTTCTGGCCGGGCACGGACAGGCAGCCTTCGCCGCCTTCCTGGTCTTCTTCGCCGACCTCGAGCACGGGGTTGATGATGTAGCCTTCGCGGTCGTCAATGCCGCCGAAGGTGAAGATCTGCTTGGAGATGCCAACCTGCGGGCCGGCAAGGCCCACGCCGCCCACGTCGTACATGGTTTCTAGCATGTCGTCGATGAGTCGTGCCAGGTCGTCGTCGAAGACGGTGATGGGGTCGCAGACGCTGCGCAGCACCGGGTCGCCTACGGTGCGGATGCTCAGGATGGTCATGGTTCTCCTTTGCCGGCGGGTGCCGGGAATGTGCTTACGGATTTCAAATGGTGGCAGAACTGCGCTGAGGGTTGTTCCAGCGGGTTTTCCCTGCGGGTTCTTTACAGCGGGCGCGTTCTTCACAGCGTAGCGCGCCGTTCTGCCTATTGTTCTATTGTCGCCGATTCGCTAGCGCGAATCTAGAACGAATCGAGGCGGCAGGGTGAGGGCTGAGCCTCACCTCCACAGGGTTTGAAGCCTCTCCCCTATGCCGCAGGCGGGGGTACTACGGGCATGAGCGCGGGGTCTTCAAATTCTTGAACCTGGCGGTCGAATTCCCAGACGCGGCGCAGGGCGCAGAACTTGTACCAGTTGCGTTCGAGCACGGCGGGGTTTGCCTGCTGCGGCAGCACCTGCGTTTCGCCGAGTGCCACGCCCATGAGGACGGGTGCGTCGCCGTATTTCCAGGGTTCCCAGGTGCCTTCGTCGGGGTCGATGAGGGATTCTTCGGCTTTGAGTCCGGCGACGAGCTGCATGACGACTTTTTCGTCGAGTGCTTTGACGCGGCCGCGTTTGTCGGTGCCTTTGGTTTTGTAGTCGATGATGCAGGTTCGGCCTGCGATTTCTGCGACGAGGTCGAGGGTGCCCGCGTAGCCGACGGTGTCGTTCCAGATGGTGACTTCGGCGGCGAGGGGGCGGGGTTTGAAGGCTTCCCACCATTCGTCGAAGCGGTCGGCGTAGGCTTGCTCCCCGTTGGCGATGAGTCGTTCGCGGCATTCGTCGAGGTTGTGTTCGCGGCCCATGGCGCGTAGGGCGACGGCTTCGGCGTAGTTGTGGACGCGGTCGCCTCGGGCTGCGGCGGCGTCGCGGTATCGTTCGGAGGCGCTGGCTGCGTCGCGGATGATGGCGAATTTGAGGCCGTGGGATCCGGTGGCGCGGTAGGCGCGCTGGTCTTCGAGGGCGGCTTTGGCGGCCATGTACCCGTGCCAGCCGCTGAGGTCACTGGCGTGCTGCCCGATGACGGTGGTGATGGAGGGGACGAGGGGGTCTCCTCCGCGGACGCGCGCGTACATGCGTCCGTAGTCGGTGGCTGCGGCGAGTTCGGGTGTTGTCACGGGGGTACCTCATTCTCGGGTGGTTGTGTCCGCGGCTGTGTTTGTACTGCGTGTGGGCACAAATACCGGTGGGCATAATAAAACCCCCGTTCGTTGAAACGGGGGTTATTTGGTGCGTGATACTGGGTTCGAACCAGTGACCTCTTCGGTGTGAACGAAGCGCGCTA
>NZ_CALJRY010000251.1 GCF_937976295.1 uncultured Rothia sp.
TAAGCAGGAAAGTAAAAACCGCATCCGCGCCATGTTCCTGGGCCTGGTCATTGTGATGCTTATGTCCTCGCTGAATCAGACGATTCTGGCGCCGTCGCTGCCCACGATCGTCGGTGAGCTTCACGGCGTGGAGCACATGAGCTGGGTGATTACTATTTTCATCCTGCTTTCGACGATTACGATGCCGGTCTACGGCAAGCTTTCTGACCAGTTCGGACGCAAGCCCTTCCTGCTTTTTGCGATTATCGCTTTCATGGCGGGTTCGATTGTTGGCGCGCTGGCGCAGGACATGAACTGGCTGATTTTTGCTCGCGCCCTGCAGGGTCTGGGTGGCGGTGGCCTGATGATTCTTTCTCAGGCGGTGATTGCTGACGTGATTCCTCCCCGCGACCGAGGCCGCTACATGGGTATTATTGGTGGCGTTTTCGCGTTCTCGTCGGTGGCTGGTCCGCTGATTGGCGGCTGGATTACTGAGGGGCCGGGTTGGCGTTGGGCGTTTTGGCTGAACCTGCCGTTGGCTATTCTGTCGATTCTTGCGGTGATTTTCTTGCTACCGCACCGCCCGTTCCGTGATCGTGAGAAGCACAGCATTGACTACCTTGGTTCGCTGATTCTGATGGCGGGTACGAGCGCGCTGGTGCTCGCCACGATTTGGGGCGGTAACCAGTACGAGTGGACCTCGCCGCAGATTATTGGTCTGCTGATTTTCTCGGTGGTTGCTGCGCTGGTGTTCATCCCGGTGGAGAACCGTGCGGCTGAGCCGATTATGCCCATGTACCTGTTCAAGAACCGTAACTTCCTGCTGACTTTGGGTGCTTCGCTGGCGCTGGGTGTGGCGATGTTTGGTGCGGTGGAGTACATCCCGACCTATCTGCAGATGGCGCTGGGCGTGAGCGCTACGGTGGCTGGTCTGCTGATGATTCCGATGATGGGTGTCATGCTGGTGGTGTCGATTGTGACGGGCCGCCTGGTGTCGAAGACCGGTCGCTATAAGCGTTATGTGACGACCGGTACCGCGGTTGTGGCGCTGGGCCTATTCCTGCTGTCGACCGTGAATGTTGATACCCCGACCTGGCTGTTCTGTGTGTACCTTGCGGTGATGGGTGCCGGTCTGGGTATGTCCATGCAGTTCTTGACTCTGATTGTTCAGAATGCGTTCCCGGTGAGCGTGGTTGGTACCGCGACGGCTGCGAATAACTTCTTCCGTCAGGTGGGCGCTACTGTGGGTGCCTCGCTGGTGGGTGGTCTGTTTACCTCGCGTCTGACGTCGCTGATTTCTGAGCGTATGCCCCAGCAGGCGCTACAGTCTTCGGGTAGCCATGCGTCTTCGTCTCTGACTCCTGAGCTGGTGGCGTCTTTGCCGGAGCCGGTGCACGGCATCATTGTGAATGCGTATAACGATGCGCTGATTCCGCTGTTCCTGTACCTGGTGCCGCTGGGTCTGGTGTCTACGCTACTTCTGTTCTTCATCCGTGAGGATGCGCTGGCGACGACCCTGGAGACTGAGCCGGCTGTTGATATTGCTCGTGCGGCGACCGGCGCGATTCCGGTGATTACTCCGGAGATGGCGGCGAAGGATGCGCAGGCTCTGAAGAGCATGCAGGGCCCTAACCGCAGGACGATTGCTGAGTCGGTGAGCTCGGAGGCTTCGCATGAGGCGGGCTCTTCGGAGGATGGTGGCTCCCCGCGTTCCTAGAACGAGGGATAAGGTACGCGCTAGAGTGGTTCGTAGTCTTTCGTCATAAAAATTAAAACTGTTACCCCGCTTTGGCGTAACTTATACGTTCAACGGCTACAAACGGTATCCGGTGAAAACTAGAGGAGAACCATTCATGAAGATTCTGCAGCCTACGTCCATTACCCTCGATCATGAGCGTCTGGGCCTGGAGCCGGGTGATACCGTGCGTCTCTACGACCCGGCCACTCCGATTGCTGAGGAAGACACCGACGCGGACGTGTTCATTGCGTGGGCGAACACCACGGAACAGCTGGCTGATTCTGCAGCGCGTCTGAAGAATGTGGGCCTGGTGCAGGCTCTGTTGGCTGGTCCGGATGCTGTGCGTGCTGCGGGTTTCCGCCCCGAGGCTGCTATTTGCGCGGGTGTGGGTCTGCACTCGAAGACTGTGGCTGAGCATGCTCTGGCGCTGACCTTGAACCTGGTGCGTTTCTTGCCGACCCTGGCGGTTGAGCAGGGTAAGCGCCGCTGGGCAGGCGAGCTGGGTGGTGCTCAGGAGCTGCATCCTGAGAACCAGGTGACTACTCTTCTGGATACGAACGTTATGGTGTGGGGCTTTGGCTCGATTGGTCAGGAGATTGCCCGTCTGCTCCAGGCGTTCGGCGCTAAGGTGACCGGTGTGGCTCGTTCTGCGGGTGAACGCGGGGGATTCCCCGTGATTGCGACCGAGTCGGTTGACGAACACCTGCCGAGCACCGATGTGCTGATTATGGTGCTGCCTACCTCTGATGAGACCTTCCACGCGATGGATGAGCGCCGCCTGGCTCTGCTTCCTTCTCGTGCGTACCTGGTGAATGTTGGTCGTGGCACCACCGTGGATGAGCCGGCACTGATTAAGGCACTGAAGGAGGGCAAGCTGGCTGGTGCAGCTGTGGATGTTGCCAACACCGAGCCGCTGCCCGCTGAGGATCCCCTGTGGGATGCCCCGAACCTGGTGATCACCCCGCACGCGGCTGGTGGTCGTCCGGTTGATCCGGAGTCGCTGATTGCTCACAATATTGCTGCCCTGCGTGCTGGTGCTCCGGCTGAGGAGTACCGTAACCGCTTCTAGACGGTTCCCGGGCTGTTTTACGTGTAGCTCCTGCCTTTGAAGGTACTTTGCCTGCGGACAGGTGAGAGACGGAGGCGTTGCCTTCCTACATAAGCGGCGCCCCAGTGCAAGCATTGTGCTCGCACCGGGGCGCCGCTTTTGGCTGCGTTGCCTTAAATAGCGCGCTTAAGAGGTGTGCCTTAGTGCTTGCTTTAGGGGTTTGAACTGTTGGTTTAGTCCCCTAAATGGTGGGTTTACGTGGTGTTTTGCCCTGTTAAAGTGCTTATCGAAAAGGTTATTACGTCCCTATCTGGGATTAATTGTTTCGGATGTAAAATTTTCGTAAAAATTGTTAATCCGCCCCTTTTCCCCGGTATTCCGGGGCATTTTTTTACTCAGCTCCCTTTTAGCTTGCGTACAGGCTGTTCTAAGGGGTGAAAGTGCCCAATGTGGGTTTGGTGGAAGTGTTACAGGCTATATAAGATAAAGTAACTATGCTCCTAGTGACAGTCATCACGAAGCAGTGCGCTAGGACAGCATGACACACATGCCTATGACACCGACATCTACACAAGGAGGGGAACCGTCCCATGTTTAGGTACATCCTCCAGCGATCGCTGACGTACCTCGTCATGGTCTTTATTACGACCACGATGGGTTACTTTGCAGCGGTTACTGCCCTGAAGCCTGCCCTCTTGGAGCAGGAAAAGGTTCCGAAGCCTAGCCCCGAGCAGGTGAACCGTAACTTCGCGTCCCTGGGTCTCGATCCCGAAATGAACCCCTGGGACCGCTACGTTCAGTGGCTGACCAATGTGGTCACCAAGTTCGATTGGGGCCGTAGCCCCAACGGCGCGTACATTAACCAGGAATTTGGCCAGCGCGTGTGGGTTTCTACCCGCCTGCTGCTGGTGGCAACCATTCTCTCGATTGTGATTGGTATTGCCTTGGGTGTGTACTCGGCAGCTCGCCAGTACAAGTTCTCTGACCGTGTTATCACCGGTTACTCCTACCTGGTCTACATCATCCCCGCTCCCGTTGCTTACTTCGTGGTGCAGCAGGGCGCGACCACTATCAACAACATCGCCGTTGCTAATGGTGGAGAGAAGATTTTCTATGTGACCGGTATTTCGACTCCGGGTCTGACCGGATTCTGGGAAATCACCATGGATATGGCGGCGCACTACATCGTGCCGACCTTCTGTATGACCATCTTCGGTTGGGCTGGTTACCAGATTGCACAGCGTCAGTACCTGCTCGATAACGTGAACGCTGACTTCGTGCGTACCGCTCGTGCTAAGGGCCTGACCCGTAACCAGGCGATTACTCGCCACGCACTGCGCGTCTCCTTCATCCCCGTGGCACAGTCCATCGCGTACCAGATTCCGATGATTTTTGCGGGTGCATTCTTCGCCGAGACCGTCTTTGCATGGCCCGGTATCGGTAAGTGGTCGATTGACTCCATTTCCGCGCAGGACGTGAACGCTGCGACCGTGACCCTCGCGTACGGTTCTGCACTGTTCGCTGTCGGTGCGATCATCGCTGATATCGCTACCACCATCGTCGACCCCCGAGTGAGGATCTCATGAGCCAGGTAACTGCAACTTCCTCCGTACCGGTGGTACAGGAGAACGGTGACTTCAAGGTCATCAACAAGAGCGTTATTATTCTGCGCCGCTTCCTGCGTAACAAGGCTGCAGTCTTCGGTCTGTGCGTGTTCATCGGCATGGCTCTGTTCGGTCTGTTCGGTAAGTACCTGACCAAGTACAAGCCCAACGACATTGACTACATGGCGCTGGGTGAAGGCCCCTCGGCCGAGCACTGGTTCGGTACCACCATCGCGGGTAATGACGTGTTCGCCATGATGTCTGAGGCCGTCTGGACCTCTCTCCAAATTGGTGTGGTCGTCGGTTTGGCCACTGTGTTCATCTCCGCAGTTTACGGCTGTGTGATGGCGTACTTCGGTGGCTGGATTGACAAGATTATGCTGTTCATCCTCGAGACCCTGATCATGGTTCCCTCGCTGCTGATTCTGGCAATTCTGATCAACGGTCAGGTTGGTAAGCAGATTCAGAAGAGCGTCCCCACCTGGGTTCTGCTCTCTGCAGTGCTGATTGCCTTCGGCTGGATGGGTAGCGCCCGTGTTATTCGTGCAATGGCGCAGTCCCTCATCAACCGCGACTTCGTGAAGGCTGCACGCTACATGGGTGTGCACCCCTTCAAGATTGTGATGCGCCACCTGGTTCCGAACATTGGCTCCCTGCTGGTTCTGAACTTCACCAGCGGCATCATGGGCGCTGTGCTCTCTGAGGTCGCTTACTCCTTCATCGGCATCGGTATTAAGTACCCCAACTACTCGCTGGGCTCGCTGATTTCGGATGCTTCGCAGCAGATTAACACCCTGCCGCACATGTTCTGGTTCCCGGTTCTGTTCTTCTTCCTGCTGGTTGGTCCGCTGGCCCTCATGAACGACGGTCTGCGTGACGCATTCGACCCGACTTCGATGTCGGTCGGTAAGATCAAGAAGTCCAAGAAGAACGAGAAGGCAGAGGCACCCGCTGCCGCTGCAAAGGAGGCGAAGAACTAATGAGTACCTCTCCCGTTCTGAGCGTTAAGGACCTCAACGTCCGCTTCAACACTGAGAATGGCGTCGTGCACGCTGTTCGCGGTGTGAACTTTGACCTGTACCCCGGTAAGACCCTGGGTATTGTGGGTGAGTCCGGTTCCGGTAAGTCCGTTGCTTCCATGGCGATCATGGGCCTGCACCCGACTACCGCTGACATCACCGGTTCGGTCAAGTACAACGGCACCGAGCTGCTGGGTCTGAGCGATAAGGAAATGTGCGCCTACCGCGGCAAGGAGATCTCTATGATCTTCCAGGATCCGCTGTCCTCGCTGACCCCCGTGTACACCATTGGTGATCAGATTGCTGAGGTGCTCAAGGTCCACAACAAGGGCATGAGCAAGCAGGCTATCAAGGATCGTTCCATCGAACTGATGCGTATGGTGGGTATCCCCTCGCCGGCTGACCGCCTGCGTTCCTTCCCGCACGAGTTCTCCGGCGGTATGCGTCAGCGCATCATGATTGCTATGGCGATTGCGAATGACCCCCGCGTGCTCATCGCCGATGAGCCCACTACCGCACTGGATGTGACCATTCAGGCGCAGGTGCTGGAGGTTATGCAGAAGGCTCAGGAAGAGACCGGCGCAGCGACCATCATGATTACCCACGACCTGGGTGTTGTGGCTGGTATGGCTGATGACATTCTGGTGATGTACGCCGGTAAGCCGGTGGAGATTGCGAAGGCAGAGGACCTGTACAAGCATCCCTCCCACCCGTACACCATCGGTCTGCTGGGTGCGGTTCCGCGTGTGGACCGTTCCGAGAAGATCTCCCTGGTTCCGATTGAGGGTACCCCTCCGAACCTGATCAACCCGGTGACCGCGTGCTCCTTCCGCCCGCGTTGCCCCATCGCTAAGAGCGGTGGCCAGTGCTGCCAGGACTCCAACGGCGAGCCCGATCTGCAGCTGCTGGAAGGCTTTGGTGAGGGTCACTACTCCTCCTGCACCATCTCTCAGGAGCTGGTCGGTAAGACCGCTGATGAGCTGTACCCGGTTCCGGAGCCCCCGGTATCGAAGTACGACGGTATTCCGCGTGAGGAGCGTGCCCCCGTCCTGGAGGTCCGCAACGTCAAGAAGCACTTCCCGCTCATGAAGGGTGCGCTGATTAAGCGCCGCGTGGGCACTGTGAAGGCTGTGAACGGCGTGTCCTTCGACATTCGCGAGGGCGAGTGCTTCTCCATCGTGGGTGAGTCCGGTTGTGGTAAGACCACCACCCTGCTGGAAATCATGGAGTTCAACAAGAACACCGACGGTGAGATTCTGATTAACGGAACCTCCACCAAGGACGGCAAGTCCGCAGGTGAGATTCTTGAGCTGCGTAAGAACCAGCAGATGGTGTTCCAGGACCCCACCGGTGCTCTGGATCCGCGCTTCACCGTTTACGAGGTGCTTGCTGAGCCCCTGGAAAACCAGGGCATGAACAAGGCAGACATCAAGAAGCGTGTCATCGAATTGATGCACATTGTGGGTCTGCAGCCTGACCACGTGAACCGCTTCCCGAACCAGTTCTCTGGCGGTCAGCGTCAGCGTATCGGTATTGCTCGTGCGCTTGCTGTGAACCCCAAGCTCGTGGTTCTGGATGAGCCGGTGTCCGCACTGGACGTGTCCGTCCAGGCTGGCGTGATTAACCTGCTGGAGGAGTTGCGTGCAAACCTGGGCCTGAGCTACCTGATGGTTGCTCACGACCTCGCGGTGATTCGCCACGCATCCGACCGCGTTGCAGTGATGTACCTGGGTCGTATTGTTGAGATTGGTGACGTCGACCAGGTGTTCGACAACCCGATCCACCCGTACACCCGTGCACTGCTCTCGGCGATTCCGGTTCCGGATCCCGAGGTTGAGGCAAAGCGCCACCGCATTATGCTTGAGGGCGACCTGCCCACTCCGGTGAACGCGCCTAAGGGCTGTGGCTTCTCGAGCCGTTGCCCGGTCTTCAAGCTCCTGCCTGAGGACAAGAAGCGTCGTTGCCTGGAGGAGATGCCGGAACTGACCCATGTTGAGGGCCAGGATCACGGTTATGCTTGCTACTTCCCGGAGGCTGAGGCCGCTACGGTGTAGCTCTAGAGTCGGCTGAATAAGTCGCATGTGTGCCGAGGGGCGAGTATTCGTTGAATATTCGCCCCTCGGGTTTTTTATGCCCGGTATTGGCCAGGCGCGTGCAGCTTGAGGTTGTCACCTGGTGAGACGGAGGGAGCATTGGAATGTGGCGCTAGGCACTGCAACCATCAAAAAAACAGGAAAAACTGCACTGACTAGGCGTAACCTTTCTCACCATTCAAGATATGAATATTTATGGGAGGGTGTTCCTGCTGGCTGTAAGCCATAATTAAGCCAAGGGCGCGCCGCTAGGGGCGTACCCGAAGGAACACATTCATAGACCGGCACTAATTCATCACTCACCGCACCCTTTGGGCGGCGCATGAGCAGGGAATCCTTGACGCTTTCCTGCAGGATTATTGAGGGTCAAACGTATAAGAGGACACTCTCATGGAGAAGAATTTCATCCTGAACCGTCGTACCGTTCTCGGTGGCGCTGCAGCACTGGGTACCGTGGGCGTACTGGCTGCGTGCGGTTCGTCCAAGAACTCCAACGCAACCACCCAGGGTGCAACCGTGGGTACCGATGCCAAGGAGCTTTATGACCTTGGTGAGGCTGCTGTTTCTGAGCTGAAGGATGGCGGCACTCTGCGTCTGTCCGTGACTTCGCTCGGTCCTGACTTCAACCTCCTTGGCACCAATGTCACCGCCTACACCCAGGCTGCCCTGAGCCCCATGTACTACAACGGCATCTGGCAGTCAGACCCCATGGGCAAGCGCACCCTGTCTCCCGAGTTTGCCAAGAGCTTCGACGTTTCCGAGGAGAACGGCGTGCCCGTGGTCTCCATTGAGCTGAACCCCGAGGCGAAGTTCAACGATGGTACCCCCATCGACTACAAGGCTCTGCAGGCTACCTGGAACATCCTCAAGAGCACCGATGGTGACTACAAG
>NZ_CALJRY010000252.1 GCF_937976295.1 uncultured Rothia sp.
ACCGCGTGCAGCAAGGAGGCGGGGGAGGGGTCCCTCGCCTCCTTGCTGTATCTGCAGGTGCTTCTGTTGCTGTGCGCCTGCTCTTGTGTGTCTGTCCCTGTGTTTCTGTCGATATTTCGGGTTTTCTGTGTGGCTTAGTTGAAAAGTTCGGCTAGCCGAACTATTGTTAAATTCCGCCCGGGACGACAGGCAAAAGCGCACTATGATGCCTGCGCAGACACACCGTGTCCCTGTTGCCCCGGCGCGGCACATCCCACACATCAACCACATACTCAAACCCGTGACTTCCAATGAAGGACGCCTCATGAACGCTCTCACCCCCGCAGGCAGCAATGCGCGCCGCCTCGTCCAGGCGCTCTGCGCCGCCCTCGCACTCACCCTGCTACTCGTGCTCACCGGTTGCGGCAACACTGCCAGCACCACCGACGGCGCTACGAGCAGCAACGGCAAGAAGACCGTGCTCACCACCTTCACCGTGCTCGCAGACATCGCCCGCAACGTGGCAGGCGACGACCTGAACGTCGAATCCCTCACCAAGCCCGGCGCAGAGATTCACGAGTACGAGCCTACCCCCTCCGACCTGAAGAAGGCACACGCCGCCGACCTGGTGCTCGACAACGGCCTGAACCTCGAATCCTGGTTCGCCAAGTTCGTTGAAGAATCCAACGCCAAGCACGTGACCGTCTCCGAGGGGGTCACGCCCATCTCCATTACCGAGGACGCCTACGCGGGCAAGCCCAACCCCCACGCCTGGATGAGCCCCAGCAACGTGCAGAAGTACGTGGACGTGATGATTCGTGAATTTAGCGCCCTCGACCCGGCCCACGCCGCCGACTACAAGTCCCGCGGCGAAGCCTACAAGAAGCAGCTGCAGGACGTGCGTGATGAGCTTGTCAAGGAAATCTCCACCCTGCCCGAGAACCAGCGCGCACTCGTCACCTGTGAAGGCGCCTTCTCCTACCTGGCGGCAGACGCGGGCCTGAAGGAAAAGTACATTTGGGCGGTCAACTCTGAACAGCAGGCGACCCCCTCGCAGATTTCCTCCGTCATCGATTACGTGCGCCAGAATCAGGTGCCCGCCGTGTTCTGCGAATCCACTGTCTCCGATAACCCGATGCGCCAGGTAGCAGACGCCACCGGCGCACGATTCGGCGGCGTGCTCTACGTTGACTCACTCTCGGAGGCGAACGGCCCCGTGCCCACCTACCTGGACATGATTCGCTACGATGCCCGCACCATCGTGGCGGGCCTCAAGGGCAACTCCTAAACCCCGAACAAGCCCGGTATAAACCCCAAACCCCCGATAGGATAGGAGGGGCGGTCGCCTTCACGGCTCCGCTCCTCCCACGCCGTTAACACTCGCTCACACAGCGCCCACTCACCACCACACAAGCAAGTACACCCGCCGCACGCATACGGTGACCACCAGAAAGAACACAAGGAATGAGCACTCTTCTCAGCTGCGAAAATGTGCACGTGAACTACGGGCCAGTGCGCGCCCTCACCGGCGCATCCTTCACCCTGGACACCGGGCGTATCTGCGGCCTGATCGGCATGAATGGCTCCGGCAAATCCACCCTCTTCAAAGCCATCATGGGGGTCGTGCCCGTGCACGCCGGCAGCATCACCCTCGACGGGCAACCCGTCGGCGGTAACCGTGGCAGCCGCGGCAAGAACGCGCACCACCACCGCGCCGGGCTCGTCAGCTACGTGCCGCAGAGCGAAGAAATCGACTGGACCTTCCCCATCTCCGTGCGCGAGGTCGTCAGCATGGGACGCTACCGCAACCTCGGCATCACCCGCCGCCTGCGTGCTGCAGACCGTGCCGCCGTGGATGAGGCGCTCGCCCGCGTGGAACTGACCGACCTTGCCGACCGTCAGATTGGGGCGCTTTCGGGCGGTCAGCGTAAGCGCGCCTTCGTGGCACGCGCTATCGCCCAGGGCGCCCAGTTGCTGCTGCTTGATGAGCCCTTCGCCGGCGTGGATAAGCGCAGCGAGGCGATGCTCATTCAGGTCATCAAACGGCTACGCGACGAGGGCGCGACCGTGCTGGTTTCTACGCACGACCTGGCGACCCTGCGCCAGTTTGCTGACGAGGCGCTACTGCTGCGCGGTGAGATTCTGATGCACGACACCCCGGAGAAGGTGCTCGCCCCCGAGAACCTGGTGCGTGCCTTCGGCATGGAAGTGGACGCTGGCGCGCCGACTGTTACCTCCGGTGATGCTACCTCCGGCACTACTACGAACAGCTCTGCGGAAGGGAAGAACTAAATGGACATCCTCAACTTTCTGGTGGAGCCGCTGACCCTGCCCTTCATGCTCCGCGCATTCGTGGTCACCGTCATTGCCGCCGCCGTCTGCGCCCTGCTCTCCTGCTGGCTCGTGCTGCTCGGCTGGTCGCTTATGGGTGACGCGATTTCGCACGCTGTGCTGCCCGGCGTGGTGCTCGCCTACATTTTCGGTGCGCCCTTCGCGGTGGGTGCGGTCATTGCCGCGCTCGTGGCGGTGGCGCTCATCGGCGGGGTGCGGCGCAGCGGCCGTGTGCGCGAGGACGCCGCGATTGGCATCGTGTTCACGACTTTGTTCGCGTTCGGTCTGGTGCTGATTTCGGTGACGCCGTCGAATACCGACCTGAACCATATTCTTTTCGGTAACGTGCTGGGTGTGTCCTGGTCGGACGTCTGGCAGGTCGCTATCCTCGCGGTGATTGTTGCCGCCGTGCTGCTGGTCAAGCGCCGCGACTTCGTGCTGTACGCCTTCGACCCGGGCTTTGCGCAGGCGGTGGGGTTGCGTCCGCGTCTGCTCGGTGCACTGCTACTTGTGATGCTGGCGCTGACCTCCGTGGTGGCGCTGCAGATCGTTGGTGTGGTGCTGGTCGTGGCGATGCTCGTCATCCCCGGCGCCACGGCGCGCCTGATGACTGACCGGTTCGTGCCCATGCTCGCGGTGAGCGTGGGAGTCTCCCTGGTGGGCACGCTGACCGGCCTGTACGCCAGCTACCACGCGGATGTATCCCCCGGCGGTGCCGTGGTCGTCACGCAGGGCCTGCTGTTCGCCCTGGCGTACGTGTTCGCCCCGCGCTACGGTCTGCTGGGCAGGATGCGCGCCCGCCGGCTCAGCGTGACGGAGACCGAGCCGTCTGCTTCCTAAGAAAGCTCGCTCTAAGTAAGCTCACTGAATACACTCATCGAATACAGCAATAGGCGGAAAGTCCCACCGCGAGGCTTTCCGCCTATTGCTATCTTCTGAAGATTAGGTGAAGATTAGGGGTGCCGCTAACGCGCCGCGCCTAGCGCACCGTGCGGGACACGAACAGGGAGGCGGTCGCCTCCGCACCCAACGGAATAATGGTGCCGCCGGGCTTCACCGCGCCGGCTGCGTCCGTCTCGTGCAGGTTGCCGGAACCGGCACCGACCACGCTCACGTTCACCGCCTCCGAGAAGGGCGCACCCTCCTCAATGTGCAGGCGCACGCCGGGCACAAAGCCGTGGCCCTGCAGGTAACGCAGCAGGCGCGGGTCGTCGTCGTTAATGCGTTCGAGTACGACTGTTTCGCCGGGTTCGCACTGGCTCAGCGGCACGGTCTGCGGAAAACTAATGTGCCCCGAAGAGTCGGGGATCGGGTCGCCGTGCGGGTCGCGGGTCGGGTGACCCAGCAGGGTGTCGATGCGGTCCACCATGAAGTCGGATACTGCGTGCTCCAGAACCTCCGCCTCGTCGTGTACACGGTCCCAGGTGTAGCCGAGGGTCTCAACGAGGAACGTCTCAATGAGGCGGTGACGGCGAATCATCGCCAGCGCGTAGGAGCGGCCGGTTTCAGTGAGCTCAATAGCGCCGTAGGGCTGATGCTCGATCAGGTCGGCGGCGGCGAGGCGCTTGAGGCCGTCAGATACCGAAGAAATGCGCAGGCCCATGCGTTCTGCCAGGGCGGATGCGGTGGCAGGGGTTTTGGTCCATTCTTCGAGGCTCCAGATTTCCTTGAGGTAGTTCTGGGTGCTGACGGAAAGTTCTGAAAGAGGCATAAAGATAAGTTTACCTTTTCTCGGGTTTTGCCCGCCGGGATGATGGTTGCGGAAGCGGTGAAAATCCAGGCTTAAAGAGCATCCCGCCCGGACGGTTCACCCCTGGCAGGGGGCGATCATCACGGGCGGGATCGGGTGTTCGGTTCCGCGCGGGCAGCTACGAAAGGCTGGCAGGCGCGAAAGAATGAGGGATGCGCGGCGGCGTTAGGTGGCGCGGCGGCGCGAACGGTCAATACGGGTCAGCAGCTCGATGAGTGCACCGCGTGCCGCCTGCTCCTCGTGCCAGAGGGAGCGGACGAGGGTGCGGCTGACCGCCTGGGTGGTGATGCCGAGTGCGGTTGCGGCGGCTTTCTGCTGGCCGCGCACGCCGGGTACGAGCAGGTTGACCACGCGCCATTCGGCTTCGGTGCGGTCGGCGCATACGCGGTAGAGCAGGCGTGCGGAGCCTGCGGCGAGGTCGGCGAGGTGGCGGTTGTCGGCGCTGACGCTGATGCAGCGTACGGGTGCGCCTCCTTGTGCTTCTTCGACGGCGAGGCGTGAGAATTCGAGGGCGTCGCCGGTGCAGTCGGTGGTGCTGACGGCGCCGAGTGCGCCTGCGAATCGGGGGATGTTGAGCTCGCCGATTCCGATGCCGACCCAGAAGCCGTTATCGCGCGCGGCAATGAGCGCCGCGTGTAGTGCGTCGCTGGCGCGGTCGAAGGCGCCCTGAATTTCGTCAGGGTATGTCTGGGCGAAGGCAACACGCGGGTTGAGCTTTGCGAGTTCGTCCGACAGTGCAGTGAGTGAGTGCTGTGCGGAACGTTGAATAAAGGTTAGAACGAACACCTTCCTATTATGCCGTAAAACCTTCAACAACCGGCGTAAGGTTCGCCGTAATACCGGCAACATTTAAACCCCTAAAAATGCGCATTGATAAGGGGAATTATCGTGAGCATGCACTGTGTGCAGAAATCCTCAAAAGGGCGTAGAACACCCCCGAAAGAAAAATAATTTTCATGCAAGTGCACGTTGAATTATTCGCTTTCGGGGGTGTTGAGTGGAGTTGATAGACAGGGCTACCGTGGAACTACTGTGCGTTCGTTACCTGCGAGATATGGGGCAGCTGACGTAGCGGCTTCTGGAACACCATCACCACCAGCGACAGGAAAATGAACACCGCGTAGAACAGCGCCGTGTACGTAATGCCCCAATCAACAATGAGGAAGCCAGCCAGCAGAACAGCCAGCGGGGTCAGCGCCATGTTCGGAATGCCCTGCACCGAGTGCACGCGACCGATCATGTGCTCCGGGGTGGATGCGTTGATGTACGCAATGATGCTCGAATTGAAGGAGGGGAGCACAATACCCGCCAGCACAATCAGCAGGCACACCGCCCACAGCATCGAATGAACTACCGGCAGCAGCAGGTAGCATGCCGACATGATGGCCAGGGAGGTGATGCCGAGCGGGCCGAGCGCAAACTTCTCGGTCAGCGGGCCGACCAGGAACGAACCGAGTAGCACGCCCACGCCGAAGGCACTCGCAAAGATACCGATGAAGAGCGGGTGTGCGCCCTCCAGGGTGTAGTAGTAGATGAAGGTGAGCGGAATACCGACCGTTCCAAAGTTCGCAAGCGTTGAAACGAACGCAATGGACACCAGCACTTTGTTCTTTAGGATGTACTCGAAACCGGCTTTTGAGTCCTGCCAGAAGCTGGTTTTCTCGCCCTCCTCCTCTTCCGCGGGCTGCCGACTAGCGCCGTAGGTCTTGGGTGCGACGATGAACGCCAGCAGGTTGACGACCGCGTGAACTGCGGTCATGAGCACGGTCGAGAAGCCGATAATGATGCCGGCGACCGGGCCGCCCAGCAGGTTGGCGGTGGACTCGCGCGTCTCACCCATACCGGAGGCGTACCCCAGGTGCTCCTTGGGGACTACGCGGGTGATGATGGACTGTTCACTCGGGTAGTCGAAGGTGGAAATGATGGCGGCGAGAGAAATCGTAATCACCAAAACGTAAATGTTGGTGACGTTGAAAACGAGGTAGAGGAGAATCGCTATCCAGGACAGTGACTGGCCAATACAGGATAGTGCCAGGCACTTTGAGGGGCCGATTCTGTCGACCCACGTTCCAGATACCGCTCCGGCGCAGGTGGCGAGAACACCCGCGACGAAGAGGGTGATACTCGCAGCTTCGGGGGAGCCGGTTAGCGCCAAAATAATGATGGGCGTGGTGATGTAGCTCATCGAGTCTGAGAGCTGGTTGGCTCCAATGGCGAAGAGAGTATTTCGAAAATCTTTATTCTTGAGTAGCTCGGTGTTGACACTCATGGGGGACCTCCACGATGGGGTTTATGGTGTCGCGCGGTGTGCAATCCGCAGTGTGCAGTTCGTTATGTGCAATCGTGTGAGTGAATACTGTGACGGTCGACTGTGTCTGTCTGTATTCGTCTGTTTTCGCTTGTGACCGGCGGTAATGATGGGTGGTTGAGGATGCACGGAGCGGCTCATTGGGAGCCACCCCCCCCGCACAAAAGTGTGTCGCGCGATACTTTAGATTCTATAAGAGACGTGAATCATATGCATGAAGGCTAGTTGAAAAACTTTCCTCATTTTGAGTATTGACATTAGGGCTAGTTTGACTATAACTCATTCTTGGTGTTACCGCCCGACTGAGCCCTAGCTAAGACCTCGACTAAACCCGATTCCGGGCACCCCAAAAACGCCCATCACCAGGCCCCACCAAACCCCTCTACAGGTAGCCCCGCAACGTAGCGGGGAACTAGTCAGCGGCGCGCTACTCCACCAGGCCCGCAAAACCCGACAGAGCCAGCACCTCCTCAACATCCTGCGGCACCGAACGCGCCACCCACGGCGAATGCACCAACACCGCCTGCCACTGACCGCGCGACACCGCCACATTCAAACGATTTGGCGAGAGCACAAACCCGGCACCGCGCCCAGAATCAACCCGCGACGATGCCAACGACACCAACACCACCGCAGCCTCCTGACCCTGGAACTTATCCACCGTGCCCACACGCACGCCAGCGCCCGAAGAATCCGCTAGCCCAGCCGCAATCAGCGCCTCACGCACACAATCAACCTGCGCGTTATACGCCGCCACCACAATGCAATCCTCCGCCGCCAACGGGCGCGGCTCAGCACCAGCCGCCGGAACCCACTCACGACCCAGCAACTCGCGCACGCAATCCACCACCGCCTGCGCCTCCTGCACAGAACGCACCGAACAGCCCGCATGCTCCACCGGATACGACACCACACCCGGCTCAACACCCTGCAAAGCGCGACCAGCCGTCGCCGCCGCGCTCGCCAACGCGCCATCATAAGACAGCCACGAAACCCGCTCGCACAACGCCGAATCCATACGCCACGACTCACCCAAAAAATAGCCAAAACGAGGATCCAGCGCCGCCGCACCATCAGACAACCAACCCAGCGCCGAAACATCCACCGGGTACGGATGCACACCCGTCGACACCTGCGGCAACTGCTGCGGATCGCCCAGCAGCAGCACCGAACGCGCCGCACGAGCCGCCGCCACCGTATTTGTCAGAGAGAACTGGCCAGCCTCATCAACCACCAGCACATCCAGCGACCCGGCAGGCACGCGACGCTCACTCACGTAATCCCACACCGTGCCGCCAAACAGCAGACCGCCCGCACCAGAAATCAGCTCCACCAGCTCAGAATCAGACACCTCAGACCACGGGGCGTCCGGGCTCACTGACTTGCCGCGCAGACGCACCGCACGCGAAACATCAAAACCATCACGGGCGCAGCACGCCAACATAAGATTCTCAATCACCGCATGCGACTGAGCCACCACGCCCACCTTCGCGCCCTCAGCCACCAGGCGCGCAATCACGTGCGAGGCGAGGAAAGTCTTGCCCGCACCGGGAGGGCCCTGAACCGCCACATAGGAGTGGTCGAGAGCGCGAACTGCCGCGTGCACGGCATCCACCGTAGGCAGGTCAGAGCCGGGAAAATCAACCTCACGGGGTAGATTTTCTGCATTTTTAGCGTTCGAGGCGCTCTTCTTCAGGCGCGGGGGGCGGCGGAACAACAAATCCGCGGAGGCGCTCTTCACCCCCGTCAGGGATGCCGCCGCATCGAGTACACTCGGCAGGGTGCCGGGGGAGGCGGGGGCGTCGGAGGGCACGGAATCTTCGTCGGATACGGGGAAGTCAGACATCAGCGCATCGTCGAAAAGTAGCCCGTGCACATCGGCCTGCAGAGCCGCCTCAATCGTCGCCGTAGACACCGGATCACCCGGACCGATACCCGAAGGCAGGGTGCGGTGCGGTTCGTCCTTCACGCGGATGCGCTCCTGCAGAAGAACCTCCAAGAACTCGCCGGCCGACTCTTCCGCTGCCTCTGCGGCAGCCTCGTCGGGGTTCGCAGAACCCTCAGCTCCGGCACGGAAACCGCCCTGCGCCACCGCCAGCACACGCATGCCAAAGAAACCCGTCGCCGCCAACTCGGCGGGCACACGCTCACCCGGATTCGAGGCACGGAAATAATTCAGCTGCGCCTCCATGCGGTCCAGCGCAATCTGCGGGCTCACCCCCGCCTCATACGCACAAAAAACCGCACGGTCAGAGGGCGCAATCACCAGGCTCGGGTCAGCCTCAATTCGCGCACGCAACAGGCGCACCTGCGCGCCGCGCACACGATACCAGCCCGGGGCGTCCTCAACCTCGGTGGGTTCCTTCATGGCGGCGGCGAGCGCCTCCAGGTCGGCGGGGGTGTTCAGAAGAGCATGTGCGTGCTCCGCCGAAAGCACCTGCACCCGATCAAGGTACGCGTAATCGCGGCTCGCCACCCACGCCGTCGGGCCGTCCTCCAGGCGGCGAATGTGCTCACGCCAGAACGGGGCACGCTCACGGCGGTGATAATTCGTCATGGACAGCAGCATCGCCGCCTCAAGCTCACCGGCACCCCAGCTGTGCTCCGCCGCGTGCTCCTCCAGGGAGGCGAGCTGGGCATCCAGCAGGCACTGCAGGCGGTACTGTTCGCTGTCGTTCTCCACGGCGGCGGGCACCCGGTACATGACCGGATACTCTTCGGTTTCGGGCTCTTCGGCGGCGGCTGCAGCGTCTTCGGTGACGAGTTCCGGGGCTTCGGCTACGCGGGCAAGAGATGCCGCTGTGTTCAGGCATGTGTTCAGGCACGCCGGGCACTCGTCGCAGGTCAGAAAATAGGGGATGCGCTCGGCAAGTTCCGCCGGTTCTACACCCTCGTTCAGCGCCTGGGTGAGCAGCAGGAGGCGCTGCTCCTGCAGGCGAATCAGCGGCAGAATACGCGCCGAATCAACCCGGTGAGGTTGACCAGCGGGGGAGGGGTGCTCAGTATGCTCCGAATCGGGTTCCGCGCCGTACTCATCCGCGCCGTGGTCCAGGCAGAGGTCGATGCGCACCGCATTCTTGGCACTCTCGGTGGTGCTCTCGGTGGCACCGGCGGTCAGCAGGTGCGCCACCAGGGCGCCGCGCAACAGTGCCCGATGCGCCGCCTCACCCAGGTGCGGGGTGCAGACGATTCGCGCGGTGCCGTCCGCTGTCGGGCGTTCCAGACGGTCAAGCTCCACCGTGTAGGTCAGCCCCGCCGCGGAGGTCGCCACCAGGGATACCGGGCTCGCTGTGCCACCCTCGTGCTCACTGCCAGCTACTCCACTGCCGACCATGCCACCTTCGGCCAGTACTCGCAGGCACTCGCGGTACGCCTCGCGGGCGCGCTCGAACTTCTCGGGGGTCGGGCGGGCAGACTGCTTCTGTGCACGCTCCCGAAGCTCGGTGTAGAGCCGCAGCTCGCAGGTGGAGGTGGCGGTAAGATCAGCGAGGGTGAAGGTAAGGTCCATGGTGACTTTTCTGCTGGAGGAGAGAGAAACAAGACGGGCGTGAAACCCCGCCGCAGGGTGAGTGGGCGCGAGCCCTGGTTGAGGAGTCTATCGGTACCTGCCGCTCCTCACCCCGAGAGGTCTTGCCCCGAGAGGTTGATTTTTAGGTTTCACGTGAAACACTATAGAAAATCAACCTGCACGGGGTGATTTAGGGGCTTTTGCTGCTTCCGCAGTAGCTTTCACAGTAGATTCCGGCGCACTAGAAGCACTAGAGCCACTCGGCGCGGTCGAGCGATTAGCAATCGCCGCCGCCGCGGCGTCCACGCGTTCCTTCGCGGCGGGTAGTGCATCCGAGCCGCCCAGATCATTCAGAATAATCGCGAAAATCAGGCGGGTGCCGTCGGGTCGGGTCGCCACACCGCACAGCGAAGACACCG
>NZ_CALJRY010000253.1 GCF_937976295.1 uncultured Rothia sp.
AACCCCTGACCCCCTGCATGCCATGCAGGTGCGCTACCAGCTGCGCCATATCCCCATATTCTGTTAGTGACCTCAACGAGGCAACATGAATATATTACACACACCACGGACAACGATGCAAACCAGCGCACACAAAAATCTAAAAAAGTTCCGGGGCAACCGGGCAGGCAGAAAGGGCAATCAGGTCATCAGAAAGGGCAACCGGGCGGGCAGAAACACCCTCGACATACGCAGAAAAGGGGCGGACCCCGCGGCACCATACAGCACCAACAGGGCCCACCCCTCATCAGCTAAAAATCAAGCGGAAGCCTACGCCTCATCCTGAGCGGGAATGATGCGTGCAGCATCTTCCTCAGTCTCACCCTCGATGTCGAAGGGAGCCTCGTTCTCAACACCCAGCTCAATACGCGGAGCCTCAGCCCACAGACGATCCAGAGCGTAGAACTCGCGGTCCTCCTCATGCTGAACGTGCACGACAATATCGCCGAAGTCCAGCAGAATCCAACGGCCCGAGGCGCGACCCTCACGGCGAACCGGCTTCAAGTCAGCCTGCTCACGCAGAGCGTCCTCAACCTCATCCGCAACAGCGTTCACGAGGCGCTCATTGTGGGCAGAAACCACCAGGAAGCCATCAATCAGACCCATCGCGTCGGATGCATCCACAGCGAACAGGTTCGTTCCCTGCTTCTCTTCCGCAGCGCGGGCGGCAATGCGCAGAGCCTCAACCGAGGACTGTGCAGCAGTCATATTTTCCTTCCTTGCCGGCAGAACACCCACCGGCAGCACCCGCAACAGGGGTGCATTGTTCACGGCCTACTTAGGGCCAAAAACCATAATCAGACCGACAACGACCAGGGCGAGCAACAACACGATCCACAGCCACGCCAGGGAGGTCTTCTGCGCAGGCTGCAGAACCTCTTCAGCCTTCTCAACAGAGCTCTTGGAAGCAGAGTCTTCCCCAGCCTCCTTCGAAGCCTCAGCAGAAGCAACCGCTGCGGACTTCGACTCAGCCGACTGAGACTCCTCCTCAGAGTCCTCTTCGGACTCTTCAGCGGTCTCCTCGACCAGCGCCTCTTCGGGATCCTGACGATCCACCATGCGCTGCAGCAGCTCCTCAACCTCATCCGGGCTCAGAGCAACGGTCGGGTCGCCGTCCACCGAATCTACGGTATCCCCAGCGGAGGCGCTATCCAGCACGCTCAGGTCAAGACCCTGCGCGTTCACCGCGCTCACGCGGGTGGGCAACTCGTCAGCAGACTCTTCAACCTCAGCAACCTCAACGGTCTCTTCCTCAACGGAAGCGACCTCGGTCTGCTCAGCCTCAATGTCAGAGCTGTCCAGCTCCTCAACCTTCGGCTCATCGCGCACCAGGTACTGGTGCAGCTCGGGTTCCGGCTTCTCCTCCTTGACCACGGCAATAACCGGGATCGAAGAAGTCATCGGGTTATCCACCGCGGAGGGGCTGGTCGCATCCACACGGTTCTTCGCGATCTCTTCGGGGCGCAGAACACGCAGGCTACTGGTCAGCGGAGCAGGCTCGTGCAGCTTCTCCTCATCGTTCGCCTCAGTGTCAATCTTGCCCTGAGCCGCCAGCGCTGCAAAACGACGCTGAACAGCCAGAACCTGCGGGTCAATAGCGTCCGCATGAACAACGGAGCCCATATTCTCAACAGGCTTCGCGGGCTCACCGCGACGGTTCGCACGCAGGTACTCGGCAACTTCTTCACGGTAGCGGGCAAGACGGCGCGGACCCATCACCTTAGTAGGCGGCGGCACCTCAATGCCGTCCTCGGTCACGTACGTCTCGTAGAGGTACGCTTCGTCCTCGCTATAGGGCTTCGAACCCGTAGCTTCACTCATGTGTTCCCTCATTATTCGTCGATTGGGGTGCCTGCCCAGACTCATCCTTCACGCGGGGCAAGCCGTCACGGTACGCCGTCAAGGCGTCCTTCTTGTACAGGCCGTACTTAGCGATGTACTGCACCACACCATCCGGCACCAGGTACCAGATGGGGGCGCCTTCAGCTGCGCGGCGACGAATATCGGTCGAAGAAATCGCCATCGCAGGAATCTTCAGGGTCGTAATATGACGACCCTCAGCCATCGGCGGATCCAGCTCATGATCGGGGCGGGTCACGCCCACAAAAGTCGCCAAATCCCACAGCTTATGGGCATTGCGCCAGGTCATAATCTGGCTGATCGCGTCCGCACCGGTAATGAAGAACAGGTCAGCATCCGGGCGCAGGGCGCGCAGCTCGTTAAGCGTATCAAAGGTGTAGGTGGCGCCGCCACGGTCAATATCAATACGGCTCACCGTAAAACGCGGGTTCGACGCGGTCGCAATCACCGTCATCAGGTAGCGATGCTCAGCGTCACTCACGTGCCGCTCCCCCACCTTCTGCCAGGGCTGACCGGTCGGAACAAACACAACCTCGTCCAGGTCGAACACGGCGGCAACCTCACTAGCTGCCACCAGGTGTCCGTGGTGAATCGGGTCGAAAGTTCCACCCATCACGCCCAGACGCACCCGACCGGGAATGCGCGGGGGAATCGACTCGGTGCTCGGAGCACCAAAATCAAGGTGAACAGGCTGGTCAGTCACAAATGCCGTCCTTGCTGGGGACAGAGACCGCGCCACGGCAGCTTAAGAAGCCACCACAGGTACGGATGCGGGCAGGTACACAGAAGGTACGCAACACCAAAAACGGTGCCCTCGTACATTCCCCTCTATGCTACCTGCTTACGGTCAAAAACACCGAAATGACGGGGGTGAGCTAAGCCGCCAGTGGAATACCCAGCCAGCACGCCCGACCACAGGCTTACTCGCATAATTGCCCGCATAATCGCCCGTATGTTCCGACGCACACATCCGGCGTAAGAGGCAATCGCAACCGCCACCGCAGAGAATACAAGAAGGCGCAGAGCATACAAGAAAGCGCCGCGCACCGGAGCAAACCCCGGTGCGCGGCACCATTCATCGTCTGCACAACAGCTGTCTGGGCAACAGCCAACGCTTAGCTATTAGTCGTCGACGTTCGGCATGTCGATATTCTCGTCGACCTTGCCTTCCTTCAACTTCTTGCGGTACTCAACCGACTCGGTCCACACGCCTGCAACACGCTCAGACTCCAGCTCGGCACGAGCCTCCGCCTTCGCGTCCATACGCTCCTTGTACTCCACACGCTTCTGCGCACGAGTCGGGCGAATAATCTCTTCCAGACGAGCGTCCGTACCACGCGGGGAGGACAGCAGCTCAGCGCCACCGACCATGGTCGGCTCCCAATCGAAGATCACCGAGTTGTCATTCTCACCAATCACCACGGCGTCACCGGCACGAGCACCAGCCTTGAACAGCTCATCCTCAACACCCAGGCGCGCCAGGCGGTCCGCCAGGTAGCCGACAGCCTCATCATTATTGAAGTCAGTCTGCTGAATCCAACGCTCAGGCTTCTCACCAATCACGCGGAACAGCGGCTCAAGGTTACGCTCCTCGCGGCGAATAATGAACTCCTGCTTCTTCTTACCGCGGAAGCCCTTCGGGCGAACCACAGGAGCCTCAACAACCACGCGCTCCGCTTCCTTCTCGGCAGCGGCACGAGCGGCGCGGTCCTCCTCCACGAGCTTTGCCATCGCAAAGATCAGGGACTTCAAACCCTCATGGGAAGCAGTCGAAATCTCGAAGACCTTAAAGCCCATCTCCTCAAACTCGGGGCGAACAAACTCAGCCAGCTCACGAGCCTCAGGAACGTCAATCTTATTGAGCACCACAATCTGCGGACGCTCATGCAGCGGCACGGTCACACCCGCAGTCGGGTCAACCTCATAGTTTTCCAGCTCGCCGCGAATCACCTCAAAGTCACTAATCGGGTCGCGGCCCGGCTCCAAAGTAGCGCAGTCAATCACGTGCACCAGAGCCGAAGAACGCTCCACATGGCGCAGGAAACGGTGACCCAGACCGCGGCCCTCCGAAGCGCCCTCAATCAGACCCGGAACATCCGCCACGGTGTAGCGAACATCGCCCGCCTGCACCACACCCAGGTTCGGGATCAAAGTAGTGAACGGGTAGTCAGCAATCTTCGGACGCGCCGCAGAAATCGCAGCAATCAACGAAGACTTACCCGCCGAGGGGTAACCCACCAGAGCCACATCCGCAATGGACTTGAGCTCCAGAACAATATCAGCCTCTTCACCGGGGGTGCCCAACAGAGCAAAACCGGGAGCCTTACGCTTAGCCGAAGCCAACGCAGCATTACCCAGACCGCCCATACCGCCACGGGCAGCAACATACTCGTCGCCCACACGCAGCAGGTCAGCCAAAACATTACCCTCGCGGTCCTTCACCACAGTACCCTGCGGCACGGTCAGAACCAGGTCCTCACCGTTAAAGCCGTGGTGCATATCGCCACGACCAATATCGCCATTCGGGGCGTGCTGATGCGGGCTGTGGTGGTACTCCAGCAGGGTCGTGGTCTGGTTATCCACGCGCAGAATCACCGCGCCACCATTACCACCGTTACCGCCGTTAGGGCCGCCCAGGGGCTTAAACTTTTCACGTCGCACGGAGACGCAGCCGTTACCTCCGCGACCGCCAGATACATGCAAGACCACGCGGTCCACGAATTCTGCCACGGGTTCTCCTTATCTTGGAAAATCTTCACTTCGCCACCGCACGGCACACACCAATCATGCTGCGGATGCGGCGGCAGGCGCGACCGGGTTGGGGTGCGCCTCATCGTGGAGCCCAGCACAGGCGGGCCTCCACGGCATTCGAGGTCATAGCGAGAGGGGGTAGACTAACGCCTACCCCCTCTGCCCTAGCGGTGAGTATTACTCAGCTGCTGCCAGGATGTTAACGACCTTGCGGCCCTTGCGGGTACCGAATTCGACGGTGCCTGCTGCCAGAGCGAACAGGGTGTCGTCGCCACCGCGGCCAACGTTCAGGCCGGGGTGGAAGTGGGTGCCGCGCTGGCGAACGAGAATCTCGCCTGCGTTGACGGACTGGCCGCCGTAGCGCTTAACACCGAGGTACTGGGGGTTCGAGTCACGGCCGTTACGGGTGGAGCTTGCGCCCTTCTTGTGTGCCATTCTGTATTCCTACCTTAGGGTTGAATTCCGGTCGTTTCGATTACGCGTTGATAGCGGTAATCTTGACGGTGGTCAGCTCGGCGCGGAAGCCCTGACGCTTCTTGTAACCGGTCTTGTTCTTGTACTTCTGAATAACGATCTTCGGACCGCGCAGGTCCTCAACCTTCTCAGCAACAACCTTGGCGGAAGCCAGGGACTTTGCGTCAGCGGTGACCTTGTCACCGTCGACGAGCAGCAGCACGGGCAGCTCGATGGTGCTGCCGGGCTCGCCTGCAACACGGTCAAGGGTAACGAGGTCGCCTACGGAAACCTTCTCCTGGCGGCCGCCAGCGCGTACAATCGCGTATGCCACTATGGGACTCACTTTTCTCGACAACTTGCTTCTTGAATCTCACACGAATGAGCAGCCTGCGCTTTCATTGCTGTGCGCCCTCCCCCGCCAATCAAATGACCGCGAACAAGGAGGAACGGCCCGTGCGTTCCGACGGGATTGCCCGCCGAAGCCAACACGCGAGGCTCACCGGTGGTGTCTCTCTCCCGCACGTTCCAAACTCAGCCGAATGCTCGACCGCGCCGAAGACGATGCGGGTGGGAGCGGTGTCTCCCGCTGGCCCTGCGTCGATAGGGCTTCACTGAGATAAACACCAGTCCTTAAGGATACGGCATGATCTACGCGCCGCGCAATAGATAATTTTGCGGAACGCTCGAAGTCGGCACGTGATGCTCCTCTAATACTGCACCGCACTCTTAATAGCGCCTTTAAAATGACGCAGCACACGCACAGAAAAAAATAGCCTCGGTAGGGAAGTTCCGGCTCGCCCTACCGAGGCTATCTCATATACAACACACCATCGGATGTCCGATGATCGGAAGCTAAAGACTAATCGTCCTTACCTTCACGCTTAATGTCGGCAGCAGCAACGCCAATGCCGAACAAAACAGGGGCCGAAGCGTCATCAGACACCGGAGCCACATCCGCAACAGAAGCGGAAGCAACCACGGAACCCTCAGCACGCTCGGAAGCGTCCACGGTCACGACCTGAGCACCGGCACCGGCGCTCGAAGCCGCACGGCGAGTGCGACGCTTACGCGGGGTCGAACCGGGCACCTGAGCCGCAGGCGTCTGATCCTCAACCGGAGCCTCAACCGCTGCGGGAGCTGCGCCCACCACACCGGTCACAGCCGGAGCACCAATCACGCCGGTCACAACCGGGCGAGACTCAGACTTCTCAATCTTACCAGCATTTGCGGATGCCTGCTCAGCCGCCTTCTCGGCGCGCTTCTCATCAGCGGCGCGACGAGCACGGCGGCGGGACGCACGCGGAGTCTCACGAACATCCTCAATGCGCAGGTCCTCACGCTCAATGCGCTTGGGCTCCTGAGCCTTCTGCTCGGAGTTTGCCTCAGCGCCCTTGTGCTCAGTGCTCTGCTGCTCAGCGTTCTGGCGCTTCGCCGAACGATCCTCACGGCCCGAACGGAACGACTCACCCTCGGTACGGGCAAGACGGCCAGCCTTCTGAGAAGCACGAGCCTTCGCCTCACCGGCGCGAATCGCCTCAAAACGATCCGAAGAGCGGCTAAAGCGCGGGTCAAGCTCCGGGTCAACGTGGTGCTCGTCCTCCAGCGAACCCGCACCGGAATCCTCCACAGCGGCAATATCCGCATCGGTCAGCTCGCGGCGCTGGCGGTTACGAGAAGACTTCTTCTCGCCACGCTTGGACGAACGACGCTCCTCCGCCCGCTCCTGATCCGAACGTCCCTCAGCAGAGTCCTTCGAGGAATCCTCAGCGGGCTCCTCCACGCGGTCGAACGCGCTCGCCAGCTGCTCCAGGGAGAAACCGCCCTGCTCACCGACCCAGTTGCCCTCGGTGACCTCAGCAACCTTGTCCTCACGCTGAGCAACCTCCGCGTGAGCCTGCTCGCTGGCAGCCTCGGCAATACCCTGAATCTCCTGCTCAAGCGAAAGCTCAGCGGTCTCCGCGCGGCGCGAACGCTTGCGACGCTTACGCTTCTTACGGGTCGAAGCGGTCTCCTCCGAAGTCTCCCCGCTATGAGCGGATGCGGCAGCCACCGCAGCCATAGCGTTACGGCGCTCAGCCTTCTTCGACTCCAGAGCATCCTGCTTCTGCTGGTCACGAGAATCCTCGCGGGCAGCGGCACGGCTACGCTTACGGTCATTACGCTCATGGCGGTGGATGTAATCCGACGCGCCACCGCTACGACCGCTCAGCGGCTGATCGTGAACCACCAGGCCACGACCTGCACACTGCTCACAGGGCTCCGAGAAGACCTCAAGCAGGCCGGTACCCAGGCGCTTACGGGTCATCTGAACCAGACCCAGCGAAGTCACCTCAGCCACCTGATGCTTGGTACGGTCACGGCCCAGGCACTCAATCAGGCGACGCAGAACCAGGTCACGGTTCGACTCAAGCACCATGTCAATGAAGTCAATGACGATAATGCCGCCAATATCGCGCAGACGCAGCTGACGGACAATCTCCTCAGCGGCTTCCAGGTTGTTCTTGGTGACGGTCTCTTCCAGGTTGCCGCCGCTACCGGTGAACTTACCGGTGTTCACGTCCACCACGGTCATGGCTTCGGTACGGTCAATCACCAGCGAACCACCCGACGGCAGGTACACCTTACGGTCCAGTGCCTTCGCCAGCTGCTCGTTGATGCGGTAGTGGTCGAAGAGGTCGTCATCGCCGTCCCACTGCTGCAGGCGGGAGACCAGGTCCGGCGCCACGTACGTCACGTACGCCTCAATGGAATCCCACGCGTTCTCTCCCTGAACAATCATCGCGGTGAAGTCCTCGTTGAAGACGTCACGCACGGTCTTAATCATCAGGTCGGGCTCCTGGTAGAGCATCTCCGGAGCCAGCACCTTGCGGGAGTTAGCCTTCTCCTGAATCTCTTCCCACTGCGCACGCAGACGGTTAATGTCGTGGGTCAGCTCCTCCTCAGAAGCACCCTCCGCCGCGGTACGAACGATTACGCCAGCACCCTCGGGCAGCTTGTCCTTCAGAATCTTCTTCAGACGCGCACGCTCGGTGTCGGGCAGCTTGCGGGAAATACCGGTCATCGAACCACCCGGCACGTACACCAGGAAGCGACCGGGCAGGGAAACCTGGCTGGTCAGGCGGGCACCCTTGTGACCAATCGGGTCCTTGGTGACCTGCACCAGAACCGAATCGCCGGGCTTCAGGGCGTTCTCAATCTTGCGGGGCGCACCGTCCAGACCGGTGACATCCCAGTTGACCTCGCCCGCGTACAGCACAGCGTTGCGGCCGCGTCCAATGTCAACGAACGCAGCTTCCATGGACGGCAGAACGTTCTGAACCTTACCCAGGTACACGTTGCCAATCAGGGAATCCTGCTGAGTCTTGGACACGAAGTGCTCAGCCAGCACGCCGTCCTCGAGCACACCAATCTGGATGCGGCCGTCCTTCTGACGAACCAGCATCTGACGGTCCACGGACTCGCGGCGAGCCAAGAACTCAGCCTCAGTCACGATGTGGCGGCGGCGACCCAGGGAGCGGGACTCGCGGCGGCGCACACGCTTCGCCTCCAGGCGGGTAGAACCGCGCACACCGGTCACAGTGTTGGATGCGTGAGAGTCAGCCAGGCGCGGTGCACGCACCTTGGTGACGGTCTCAACGTCATCATCAACGCCGCCCTCAATCTCAATATCTTCGGTACCGCGGCGACGGCGACGGCGACGGTGGCTCGTCACCTCAGCCTCAGCGGCAGCCTCCTCGCGGCGGCGCTCCATGCGCTCCTTACGCTTCTGCTCCTCGGCAGCGGCGCGGCGTGCCTCACGCTCCAGCTTGGCGGCAACAGCGAGCTCGCTCAGCTCCTCCGGCTCGGGAGCCATGAACAGCGGCATCGCACCCATGGGGGTACGCGAGCGCAGCTCCTGCAGCTTTTCGCGCTGCAGGTCGCTAATGGTCTTGACCGGCTCGGGAGCTTCTGCGGGCTCCTCAGCAGACTCTTCTGCGGCGGATGCCTCGGGTGCAGCTTCTTCGGTTGCGGATTCCTCAGCAACTACGGCAGCCTCTTCAGCCTTCTGCTCAGCGGCGGCCTCTTCAGCCTTCTCAGCCTTTGCGGGGGTTACGACCTCAACCTTGGCGGTCTCTTCCTTCACCTCAACGGCAGACTCAGCAGACTCAGCGGCGGGAGCGACAACTTCCTCGACCTTCGCAGTCTTCTCGACGGTTTCGACCTTCGCAGTCTTCTCGACAGTCTCAACCTTTGCAGTCTTTTCGACAGTCTCAACCTTGGCGGTGTTCTCCACGACAGCAGGCTCAGCCGCCTTCTTCTCAGCAGCCTCAAACAGGCTATCCAGAGTAGAAGCAACCTCGGTCTCAGACGCAACGGGAGCGGCAACCTTCGGTGCCGGCGCGTGCTTAGCCTTGGCGTTACGGAGGTTGGTCAGGCCAGCAGCAATCGCCTCATCCAGGGGAACCTCAGGAGCCTTCTCCTTCTTCGGGCGACCCGGACGGCGACGCTCAGTGCCCTGCTGGGCGTCAGAGCTCTCACGAACATTCTTACGCAGAGTTTCACGGGTCTCCGCAGAGGCGTTCTTCTCCTCCGCGAGGGCGTTCAGCGCCTCAAAAACCCCAAGTTCGACGTTCTTCTCGTCAGACATTAATCTTCTTTCGTTACACCCTGCTCCGCACCGCAAGGATTTTAACAGCGCGCATACAGCGCAAAGCCTAGTTGCTGCCACCGCGGCTCAAGCCTCACCCTACGGTGCGCGTCCATCGGCGCTACCGGGCACTATCTCGTTCAGTGCTTCTGCCGTAGGGGGCGAGCGGGCGGAACGCAGAGCGCGCCGCGACGGTCACAGCCACCTCGCTCTCGAGCACGGCACGCTCACACCCTTCCTGGGTGCCCTGCCGGTCTTCGGGTTTCTTCGCCGAGGCGGGCGGCCCGCGCGGTGCGACAGTTATGCTCCGCGGCTTATAGCCGGCGCTCTTCGGGTACTCTCCCTCGATGCGTTGGTGGGGATCTTTATGCGCGTGCGGGGCGCACAAGACACCGTGTTCCATTATACCCGGTAGAGGGCGCCTCTGAGCCACCCAAGGCACCCAATCCAGGCATCACTTCCCAGCCGGATGCGCGGGCACTGCGGCGAGCACCATAGCGGGTACAGCAAAGCCGGGCGTGCCACTACGCACCACCCGGCTTCAAAAAGTTCTTGAGAGGAGGGACTAGTCCAGACCCAGCTCCGCATCGCGCGCCTCACGAGCCTGTTGAGCAAGCTTCGGGTCGGTCGGCAAGTACTCCGGACCGGAACCGGTCGCAAACGGAACACCCAGAATGAAAACGAACGGAGAAACCACCAGCAGAATCACCCACAGCAGCGAGAAGTGACCGGCGGTCAGCAACAGCAGGGCAGTCAGAAAAATAACGGCAGCAATGCCCATTGCAGCAATTCCGGCAGTCTTCACGGCTCTCCTCGACGGGGTATCACGAATCTAGTGTCCAGCAGAACGGCAGGCAGTCGACGCCGCAGGTGAAACCCGCGGACGGCTCCGACTGATGCCGCTCAAGAATATACCTGACCATTATACGCACCCGCGCCGCCTCCCCGCTGACTTCACGGCTCGGGTCACCGGCGCCTCCCCCGCTACCCGGCACCCCAGCCTGACTCAACCAGTCGGCGCAACCTCCCCCGCCCGCAGACACAGCAACGCCCCGGCACCAACAGTACCGGGGCGTTGCATGTTCGGGGCATCAGCCCTCAAACCAAGCTCAGAGATGAACGCTTAGCGCATCATATTCACAATGACCTCGAAGAAGCGGATCACAATAATGCCGAAAATCAGGATCAACCACAGGCTAATCGCAAACCAGGACCAGCCGCGAGCGCTCTCACGCATCGACTGCGACGCCGGAATGACCCCCGCCGAAATATTGCGGACCGTAGTCTTCACAAAAAGCGTGATGGTCATAATCCACACAATCATGCAGAACAGGCACAGGGCGTTGATCTGGAACGTCGTCTGGTACCACAGCCACATGATGAACGCGGTCGCCGCCGCCAAACCAATATTCATGCACACCCAGAACCACTTCTTGAACTGTGCACCCGCCATCATCGCGGCGCCGATAGTCACCACAATCGAGAAGCCCACCAGGCCGATGAACGGGTTCGGGAAGCCGAAAGCCTCCGCCTGCGGGGTGCGCATCACCGTGCCGCAGCTGAGCAGGGCGTTGATATCGCAGACCGTGGAGTGGCCGGCATCAATGTAAATCTGCAGGCGCTCATACACCAGAATCGCTGAAGAGATGAGTGCAATCAGGCCGGCGCTAACTAGCCAGAATCCGAGCTGTCGGTCTGAGTAGCTGCCCGGGGTTCCCGTGTGCCCGTGGTGCGCTTCTTTTTCAGCGTGGGTGGGCTCGGTAGTACTCGATGCGGCGGTACTCATACGACTCCTTTAGATAGTGTTTTACGGTGGTACTTACCGGCGCGGCATAGCCAGCACCCCGGAAGCGGTACCCCATTTATCCTAGCCTCTACACCACCAAATGGCACGCCATCAGCCTATATGTTCTGTTTTATGACGCGCTATTTTACGCAGATGGGCGCGTTTTCGGGGCGTTTTCGGGGCGTTTTCGTAGCGCTTTCGGCGCGTTTTCGTAGCGCTTTCGGGGCCTCTTCAGCACGCAAAAACCCCCGGAAGGAGCCCGCAATTCAGCGGCGGACGGAACCTTCCGAGGGTTTCATCAAGGGTACTACTTAGGGCAGCGGGTGGGTGTACGACTCGTCAAAGAACAGCTGCTCCAGCTCCACCGCGCGGCTAAAGAACTCGCGGGCACGCTGCGCATCCGACGGGCCCACACGGTCCAGTTCGCGGCGCAAGAAATCAACCAGTTCACGGAACTCCGGGTAGTCGTGCAGGGTGATCCACTCGTGGTGCACAAAAGAATCGGGGCGCTTGGCGGGAGCCTTGGACGCCCAATCCAGGTACAGGCCCTCGCACACCACCAGCACCGACAGGATTGCCACATAGCTGCCGCTTGCCGCCGCATCCAGGAAGAGACGCTTGAAGCCGGCGGTCGCCTCCGTATCGGGCATGGATTCACGCTGATGCTCGGTCACGCCCAGAGTCTCAAAGCTGCGCAGGAAGTAGGTGTTCTCGTCACCGGCGATTTCGCCCGCGAACTTGGAGAGGCGCAGGCGGCCCGCGAGAGTATCGGCGTTAGTAATCGCGCCGCCAATCAGGGCGAGGAAGGTATCGAGGAAGCGGTAATCCTGCACCAGGTACCCTGCCATGACCTGCGGGGCAATCGAGCCGTCAAAAAGCTCAGCAACAAAACGGTGATTCGTGGCGGAAAGCCAGGTGGCGAGGTTCTCCTGGCGTAGGGACTCGGTGAACGAATCGGTGCCGATCAAATCGGTGAAGGGTGCGGGCATGATGGGTGCCTTTCACTATGTGGCATACCGTCACTGGTATGTGTGCGGGTGTGTTGGTGCGGCCTCAGGCATTGGGGCCGGCGCCTCAGCGAATATAGCACCGGGACGCGACGGCGTGCCCGGTTTTGTACCCCGGTGCACGAAAATTTTCGTTCTTTTCGATTTTTGGGTGGGTTTGGGTGAGTAAGGGCGAGCGATGCCGGTCAAACTCGGGCGATTGGGGTTAGGTGAGAGTCCCTGTGAACACGTGAGAAATCATGTGTTCGAGTGGGAGCATGAGGGCAGCGCACGCGGGCAGAATCGAAAAAGACAGAGGCGCAAAAAGCGGGGCGCCACTCCCCCAGCCGGCAAAACCAAC
>NZ_CALJRY010000254.1 GCF_937976295.1 uncultured Rothia sp.
ATTTGCGAGGGAATATCCGCAATCATTGCGCCCCCTACAGCAGGATTTATTGTTCTTGTTGCGGGCTCAACGGTTGGTCTTATCGTCCCGGTGCTCCTTTTCGGAGCGGCAACTATTTCATACGCAACGTTGCCATCCGTAGAGATGGAAACTAAAACTGAGCAACGCGAAACCACACAACATGGGTTTATTCATCGGATGTTTGACGGTATCCAATACATGTTTTCCGGCGCCCCGCAGAGACTTATCCTTGTCTACACGTTCTTCTTGGCGGCAGCTACAGCATCGTATTCACTCATCATTATTTACCGTCTGTACGAGGAACTCACTTTTGAAGCCTCAGTGGTAGGCATGATCATGGCCTGCAGCGGTATCGGCGGTATCGTCGCGGCGCTCATCATTGATCGTTTCCTCTCTTTTGAGAACACGCGAGGAATGCTACTGGTCGCCAACGTCGTATCCCTGCTCGGAATACCGCTCGTCACCGTCAGCAATAACCCCGTAGTGCTCGGAGCCCTGCTCTTCATCCTGGACGTAGGATGGGCATCAGCTTTCATCTTCTCCAACAATCTGCGTGACTGCATTACACCGAATGAGCTGCTGGGGCGTGCCAGCTCCCTTGATGGTGCCGTGTTTGGGTTAGGAACGCTGTACTCCATGGGTGCGGTAGCACTGATGCTTGACCATCTGGGCTCCTTCAACGCTGCGCTCGTCGTCAGTATCCCGGCTGTACTCTGCCTCATCTACACACTGGTCCACTATAAACAGTTCAAAGTGTTCAATATCGTTGAACAATAGTGAGAACCTGCTACTAACTCAATGATGAGGCAGAGAACATAGACAGAAGGAGGGGCGACCCGCCATCATGGCGAGTCGCCCCTCCCTCTATGCTTAAGCCGCGAACCTCAGGCGAGGCTCAGGCGGGTGAGATTAGAAGTTGCCCAGCATCTTGGTGACGTCCAGAGCCGCATCCAGCTGCTCCTCAGTCACTTCGCCGCGCTCCACGTAGCCCAGAGCCACAACTGCCTCACGGACAGTCACCTTGTGAGCCACCGAGTACTTAGCGATCTTCGCAGCAGCCTCGTAACCAATCAGCTTGTTCAGCGGGGTCACGGTCGACGGCGAAGCCTCAGCCAGGAAGCGGCAACGGTCAACGTTAGCGGTCAGACCGTCAATCATCTTCTCAGCCGAAACGCGAGAAACATTAGCGAGCAGGCGGATCGACTGCAGCAGGTTAGCAGCCATCACCGGGATACCCACGTTCAGCTCAAACGCGCCGTTGGTGGACGACAGAGCAATGGTCGCGTCGTTACCGATAACCTGAGCGGCAACCATGATGGTAGCCTCACAAATCACGGGGTTGACCTTACCGGGCATAATCGAGGAGCCGGGCTGCAGGTCGGGGATGTGCAGCTCGCCCAGGCCGGTGTTCGGGCCCGAACCCATCCAGCGGATGTCGTTGCTGATCTTCATCAGGCCGTACGCCAGGGTGCGCAGCTGGCCGGAAACCTCAATCAGGCCGTCACGGTTAGCCTGAGCCTCGAAGTGGTTACGAGCCTCAGTCAGGGGCAGGCCGGTCTCCTCAGCGAGAAGCTCAATCACGCGAGCGGAGAAGCCGTCCGGGGTGTTGATGCCGGTACCCACAGCGGTGCCGCCCAGGGGAACCTCAGCCACGCGCGGCAGGGAAGCGTTCACACGCTCAATGCCGTAACGCACGGTTGCGGCGTAGCCGGAGAACTCCTGGCCCAGGGTAATGGGGGTTGCGTCCATCAGGTGGGTACGACCGGACTTCACAACGTCCTTGAACTCTGCAGACTTGCGCTCCAGGGACTCAGCGAGCACCTCGAGAGCGGGAATCAGGTCCTTCACCAGAGCCTCGGTCACAGCAACGTGCACGGAGGTGGGGAAGACGTCGTTGGAGGACTGGGAAGCGTTCACGTGGTCGTTGGGGTGAACCTCAATGCCCTTGGACTCCAGGGAACGGGTTGCCAGAGTTGCCAGAACCTCGTTCGCGTTCATGTTCGAGGAGGTACCGGAACCGGTCTGGAAGACGTCAATGGGGAAGTGGGCGTCGTACTTACCGGTTGCTACCAGATCCGCTGCGTCGCGGATAGCCTGGGCGCGCTCAGCGTCGAGCACCTTGAGTTCCTCATTGGCGGTCGCGGCTGCCTTCTTCACGAGGGCAAGCGCACGAATATGGGCGGATTCGAGGGTCTGACCCGAAATCGGGAAGTTCTCGACTGCGCGCTGGGTCTGTGCACGGTAAAGTGCATCAGCCGGAACGCGAACTTCGCCCATGGTGTCATGTTCAATGCGGTATTCAATGTTTTCAGCCATACCTCTAGCATAGGCGTTCAAAGTGGCTTACGTCGCCTCGAAAAGGTGTCAAAAGAGGAAAAACGCTCATAAATTTTGCGGCGTGAGAAGGCGCGTAAAACCCCCGCCCCGGCAGATGTGCGAACACGCTACCGTGGCGGGGGTATCCCATAGAAAAATCTGTTCTTAAGTGCGAGTATGTGGGTTCTCGCGTTAAGGCTCGTATCGAGTAGCTAAGAGGTAACGAGCGGAGAAGAGGAAACCTAGTCCAGGTTCTCAGCCACCACAACGCGCGGGGGAGTCTTCACGACCACCGGAAGCGCCTGGGTCGGCGGGTTCTGCGCGTCGTTCTTCTCCTCCGGCAGGGTCAGGTCCTGCGAACTGAACACCAGCTCCGCCTTACCCTCCTTCAGGTGGTAGAAGACACCAATCACGGCGACCTTACCCTCAACCACCGCATCCGAAATGATGTGGGACTGCTCGATAATGCGGATAGCGGTCTGGCGGGTATGCTCACGCACCATGTCGTTGACGGTCGGGTTCTCCGGCAGCTTCGGAGACATTGCCGAAGGCAGGATGTGCTGCACTAGGTTACGGATGAAACCGTGCGGCATCTCACCAGACTCTAGAGCATTGCTAGCGGCAGTGACCGCACCGCAGGAGTCGTGGCCGAGAACCATCACGATGGGGGTCTCAAACTCATCGACCGCGTACTCCAACGAACCGAGAGCCGCGTTCTCCAGCACGTGGCCGGCGGTACGCACCACAAACGCGTCGCCCAGACCCAGATCAAAAATAATCTCCGCCGCCAGGCGAGAGTCACCGCAACCGAAAATTGAGGCAAACGGGAACTGACCCGCCGCCAGGTCGGTACGGCGAATCGTGTCCTGGTTGGGGTGCTCGTTGCTGCCCTCAATAAAACGACGGTTGCCGTCTCGAAGACGCTTCCACGCCTCTGCGGGGGTCGGTTGAATGCCAGCCATGTGATGCTCCTTAGCGGACAGATACAGATAACGCGTGCCGCCAGAGGCAACGAATCTGCGAACGGGTATGCGGGGGCTTCAAGCGCTCGCGCTGAAGCTGAGTTTCTCGCCGGAAGCTTCCCGGCGAAAAGAACCTACCTCAAATATGCCTTAAAAATGCGAAAAATGGCTAGTATGGCGCGCCTTTACAACCCCAATCTTGGAGACCAAAGACACGGAAACAACGCAAAGAGAGATGCAGCCCTCACCAATTTGCCGCATCTGCTCACCTTAAAGTCAACACGCACGCAAACTCGTTCAGAACAAGAAAAACGAAGCGCCCGCGCGCTATCCTGAAAGGAGCACTACTGCGTCGGCGACTTCGTGCTGGAAAGAACCAGCCAGCCGACAGTGTATTCAGAATTCTCGAAGGTGAGTCTATGACTACGAACAACAATCACGGCGATCGCAACCTCGCAATGGAACTGGTCCGCGCGACCGAAGCAGCAGCAATTGCTGCAGGCCCCTGGGTTGGCGCAGGCGAAAAGAACCTCGCAGATGGTGCAGCCGTAGATGCAATGCGCTACCGCCTCTCCACCGTCAGCTTCAACGGCACCGTTGTCATCGGTGAAGGCGAAAAGGACCAGGCCCCCATGCTGTACAACGGCGAGAACGTCGGCGACGGCTCCGGCCCCTCCCTCGACGTGGCTGTGGACCCCATCGACGGCACCCGCCTGACCGCACTCGGTATGGACAACGCCCTGTCCGTGATCGCTGTGGCAGACGGCGGCACCATGTTCGACCCCTCCGCAGTGTTCTACATGGAGAAGCTGGTCACCGGCCCCGAAGCCGCCGAATTCGTGGACCTGCGCCTGCCCGTCAAGCAGAACCTGCACCTGGTCGCCAAGGCTAAGGGCAAGAAGATCAGCGAGCTGACCGTCTGCGTGCTGGACCGCCCCCGCCACGCCAAGCTGATCCAGGAAATCCGCGAGGCAGGTGCCCGTACCCGCATCATCCTCGACGGTGACGTTGCAGGCGCTATCGCAGCCTGCCGCGAGAACACCGGCGTGGACCTGATGCTCGGCACCGGCGGCACCCCCGAAGGCGTTGTCGCAGCGTGCGCAATCAAGGCAACCGGCGGCATCATCCAGGGCCGCCTGGCACCGACCGACGAAGCAGAGCGTGAGAAGGCACTGGCAGCAGGCCACGACCTCGACCGCATCCTGACCACCAACGACCTGGTCACCAGCGACAACTGCTTCTTCGCCGCAACCGGTGTTACCGACGGCAAGCTGTTGCGCGGTGTTCGCTACAGCAAGAACGTTGTAACCACCCAGTCGCTGGTTATGCGTTCCTCCTCCGGTACCGTCCGTACCGTCGAAGCTGAGCACCGCCTCTCCCGCCTGCGCGAGATTCTCTCGCACACCAAGAGCCCCGGCGAGCAGTAATCTTCGCCCCCGCAAGGGCTGAGGAGCCGCACTAAGGCTCCTCGAACATTGCGCATACATACACAGGGAGCCGCCCCCACCGAAGAACTCGGTGAGGGCGGCTCCCTCATGTATTTAGCTTTTAGGCATCAGGACGCGCCCCGGCAGCGGTACGCCTGAACTCACTAGCGAGAGCGGAAAGACTGAACCTTCGCCTTCGCCTTCGACACAGCATCACGAACCGCCGGACGAGCCTTGTACGCCAGCGTGTAGGCGCGGTAGCCCAGCGAGGACACCGGAACATCCCAGGTGCCCGGGTACTCCACCGACTCGCCGCCGAAGGACTTCTTGAACTTCGTGAAACCAGCCCACTCGTGATCCGGCTGATCCTCCGGCGCAATGCCGAAGAGGTCAACGTACTTCAGACCCTTACGCTTAGCGTCCAGGATGAAGTTCGTCACCACCGGAATACCCGCGGACAGGCGACGATGCTCAAAAGAAGCCGCCGCATGCGCGTAGGTACGGGTGTCGTCCGAATCGTACACAAACGCCGCCGCAATCGGGGTGCTCTCACCGTTCTCATCGGTCAGCTTCGCAATGTACAGGGACGCCGCACCAGCGGGCATCAGCACGCGAGCAACCTGCATCAGGTAATCATCCTGCTGACGGTTAAAACCGTTACGCTCCGCGGTCTCATCCAAGAACGCGAACAGAATCGACAAATCCTCAGGATTCGTCGACACCTCAATGGTCACGCCCTTCTTATGGATGTTGCGGTGCAGGTTGCGGTTATTGGACTTCATGCCCTTGAGGATCTCGTCCTCAGAGCCTGAAAGGTCAATAATCTGAGTGTGCGAAGGCTGAACCTGGCGAGGAGCCAAAACCGCACCGCGACGAGCCAAGAAAGCAGCCGCATCCTGATCGCCCCAAATAGCGGATTCAGTAGGCTCAATGCGCACAAACAGGCAACGATGCTTCGCAGCTTCTTCCTTCAACGACGCGAGAGCCTCATCAAAAGCCACAGCACTGGAAGCAACCGGTCCGTACGGGCTGTACAGGTAGCGGCCGGTAGCGCCGCCCTCAACGGTCGCAAGGTACGACCAGCCGTTACCGCTCTTACGGATTACGGTGTGACCATTAGATTCCTGAAAACGTGCCCAAATGTCGGACTGAAGAATATTGCTCATCCTTCTAGTGTATCCGAGCTTAGGGAACGTAAGCCTGGGGCTCCGACGACGCTTCGGGGGCAGGAGTGGGGCGGGGTGCGGAGGTGCTCTCCTCCGCCTCGCGTTCAGCCGCTGCCTTAGCCTTCGCCTCGGCAACGCGGGTGCGCAAAGCCGCGCCCTTGTCCATCGCGCTCTGGCGCAGATCCTGAGAGAATTCGCGCAGGTCAGCGTGAACCTGCTGAGCGAATGAGTCAGTACCCGAACCCAGAATACGCAGAGCCAGCAGGCCCGCATTGCGAGCGCCGTTAATGGAGACGGTAGCTACCGGAACGCCGGCGGGCATCTGAACAATCGACAGCAGCGAGTCCATGCCCTCGAGGTTCTTCAGACGCACCGGAACACCAATCACGGGCAGTGCGGTGACAGAAGCGAGCATACCGGGCAGGTGAGCGGCACCGCCGGCACCGGCAATAATGACGCGAATACCGCGGCTGTGAGCCTTCTTGCCGTACTCAATCATGTCCTCGGGCATGCGGTGCGCAGAAACAACATCAGCCTCGTAGGGGATGCCGAACTCGTCCAAAACCTCGGCTGCGGCCTCCATGACCGACCAGTCCGAATCCGAACCCATCACAATGCCAACAATGGGCTGGGAAGAATCATAGGGAGACTGAGACATAATCCTCATATCCTTTCAGAATGCGGTGGCGAACCACCATCAATAGGGTGCGTCGGATACGCAGGATGTGCTCACCCCACGCACCGGCTAAAAATAGGGCTACAGGGGGCGGCCGTCACGCAAAATGGAGGCGGCATTCGCGGCGCTGTGGCGCAGCTCATCAAGCTCAGCCACCGTGCCAGTAATATTCACGTGACCAATCTTGCGGCCCGGGCGGGTTTCCTTGCCGTAGAAGTGGATCTTCGCGCGCGGTTCAGCCGAAAGTGCCAGCGGGTAGACGCCGAAAATGTCTTCGTTCTCGCCGCCCAGGTAGTTTTTCATCACGGCAACGCCCTCCAGCGCGGAGGTATCACCCAACGGCAGATCCAGTACAGCACGCAGATGCTGCTCAAACTGGCTGGTCACCGAGCCGTCCTGAGTCCAGTGGCCGGTATTGTGCGGGCGCATTGCCAGCTCGTTGATGTAGAAACCTGCGGGAGAGCCGGGAACCTCAAAAAGCTCAGCCGCCATCACACCGGTGACACCCAGCTCGGAGGCAATAGTCACCGCGGCGGCTGCGGCAGCCTCAGCAATCTCGGGGCTCAGGTTCTGCGCGGGAGCAATAACCTCGTCGCAGATGGAGTTCACCTGGATGGTCTCAACGACCGGCCAGGGGCGCACCTCGCCGCTTTCACGGCGAGCCACCAGTGCGGAAAGTTCACGAGTGAAGGGCACCTTCTCCTCGGCAAGCAGGGAGGAGAAATCGGTGCGGGAAGGCAACTGCTCGAACCATTCGGTGCTGCGCTCGCGAGCCTCCTCGGGAGAATCCAGGACGAGCACGCCCTTGCCGTCGTAGCCGCCGCGCGGGGTCTTCAGTACCACGGGCCAGCCAATCTCATCGCCGAAGGTGAGCAGCTCGTCCAGAGTAGAAACCTCAGCCCAGCGCGGGTTCGGCAAGCCCAGACGCTCAACAGCTTGGCGCATCAGGAGCTTGTCCTGAGCGTACTGCAGGGCTTCGGGGCGGGGCTGTACATTCACGCCTTCCGACATGAGGGTGCGCAGAAATTCGGTGGGCACGTGCTCATGATCGAAAGTGATGACATCCTTGCCGCGAGCAAATTCGCGGAGGGTGTCCAAATCTTTGTAATCCCCGACGGGCGCGGTACGTACCGCTGCCACGGCGCCGACGGTGGGCGCCTCCGCGAGAATCTGCAGGTTGAGGCCAAGGTTAGTTGCTGCCGGTGCCATCATGCGGGCCAGCTGGCCTCCGCCGATGACGCCAATTACGGGTCCAGTCACAGGGTAAGTCACATCACCTAAGTGTACCGGGTTTCAGAGAGCCTGTGGGAGCAAGCCCACATTAGGGTCGCAGAATAAGTTCAACGGGGGCGCGGAGCCCAATATGTGGGCTTTGATATGGGTGAAAGCCAGCAAAACGTGCCTTCTACCCTGTCAACGTGAAATGAAAGGGAATATCTCGTTAGCTGGGAGGTCTGTGGAAAAACTCTCAAAGGTACAAACAACCCACCGGGACTGTAATAACATATAAGAGCTTGTAAAAGAGGGAGAAACAACCGCCGGACAATGCGTTACCAGCGCCAACCGGCGCTCATCTTCCCTTTTTCCCGATAAATCTCCGCTAGATAGGTCCCGCATGAGCGCACAGACGAAACCGACCCTCACCGAACGCTTGAAATCCCTCTGGGACAGCTACGGTATTGAGGTGCTCAAATTCGGTACCGTGGGCGGCGCCGCCTTCATCGTGAACTCTGTGACGGTGTGGGTGCTGATGATGACCATCATGTCGGAGTCCCACACCAAGGCAAAGGTTGTAGCGAGTGTTGTTGCAACCATCTTCTCCTGGCTCATGAACCGCCTGTGGACCTTCCGCGACTCCCGCTCCGAAAACTGGAAGCGCGAAGCCATCGAGTTCGGTCTGGTGAACCTGCTCGGTATTCTCGTCGAGGCCGGCTGTGTGGCATTCAGTACCTACGTGCTGAACCTGCGCACCCCCGAGGCGTCCTTCATCTCCGGTACGATCATCGGTACTATTCTGGGCACCATTCTTCGCTACTTCCTCTACCGCTTCTGGGTGTACGGTTCGCACCGCCAGAAGGTTGAAGACGGCGAAGGCACCGA
>NZ_CALJRY010000255.1 GCF_937976295.1 uncultured Rothia sp.
CGGGACCTCCATCTTACCAAGATGGCGCTCTACCACTGAGCTATCGGGGCAACAGGTAAAACTATACAGGTCTTCAAGGATGCCCGCAAGCGGAAAAGCTATGGCATACGCCACATTTACGCTTACATGTTCCCCACACTGCCGCATGGGAGCCCAACATCGACCAAGAGCCCAGCATTGACCCAGCACCGCCACATTCGCCCAGCGTCACCGCACCAGCTGACGCAAACACGCAGAGACCAACAGAACAAAGACCGGCAGGAGAGCGCATCACTCCCCTGCCGGTCTTTGAATCAGATACGGATGACAAGGCTGCTAGCCGATAGCCTCAGCAGCCCCTCATCCCGCAGATCCGAGCTTAGCCGAAATCTTACGAAATCTTAGTAGCGCTTGCCTCGGCCGCCGAAGTCGCGGCCACCGTCACGGTTACCGCGGTAGCCGCCATCGCGGCGGTTATCACGGCCACCGAAGTCACGACCGCCGAAGTCTCGGCCACCATCACGGTTGCCACGGTAGCCACCCTCACGACGGTTATCACGGCCGCCAAAGTCGCGACCACCAAAGTCACGGTCATTGCGCTTGCCGCCGAAGTCACGACGCTTGAAGTCGCGGTCACCGCCGAAGTCACGGCCACCGTCACGGTTACCGCGGTAGCCACCCTCGCGGCGGCCACCGTCACGACGACCGCCCTCGCGGCGATCGAAGTCGCGGAAACCACCCTCACGACGGCCACCGCCGAAGCCGCGGCCACCGCCGCCGCCCTTGGGACCGTTGTCCTTGCGGATGTTGATGAACTCGCCAGCAATCTTGGTGTCACGCAGACGGTCGAAGAAGTCGCGGGGCAGGTCCTCAGGCAGGCCAACAATGGTGAAGTGCTGGCGAATGTCGATGGAGCCAATCTGGGAGCCCTTAATGCCACCCTCGTTAGCCAGTGCACCCACAATAGCGCCCGCGGTCACGCGGGAGGAACGGCCAACGTTCAGCTTGTAGTTGACCATACCCTCATCATTGTGTGCGCGCTTTGCCTTGCGGCCGCCGCGATCCGAATCATCGTCGGAGAAGGGGCGGGACTTGTGGGCGATATCTTCGCTCTCATCAAGGAAGAAGGGGCGACCCTGCTGGGCGATAACAGCCAGTGCAGCTGCAATGTCCTCAGCGGTGGTGTCGTGCTCGTTCTCGTAGTCCTCGATAATCTGGCGGAAGAAGCTCAGATCCTCAGACTCGATGGTCTCGGTAATCTGCTGTGCGAAGCGCTGCTTACGGGTCTCGTTCACTGCCTCTGCGGTGGGCATGTGCATCGGCTCGACCTTCTGGCGGGTTGCCTTCTCAATCTGACGCAGCATGTACTTCTCACGCGGGGTGACGAAGAGGATTGCGGCACCTTCGCGACCTGCACGGCCGGTACGACCGATGCGGTGCACGTAGGACTCGGTGTCGTGGGGGATGTCGTAGTTGACGACCAGGGAGATACGCTCAACGTCCAGGCCGCGTGCCGCCACGTCGGTTGCCACGAGGATGTCGATGCGGCCGTCACGCAGGGCGTCAACGGTGCGCTCACGCAGCTGCTGGGGGATGTCACCGTTAATCGCTGCTGCCGCGAAACCGCGTGCCTTCAGCTTGTCGGCAACTTCCTCGGTTTCCTTCTTGGTACGCACGAAGACGATGATGCCGTCGTAGTTTTCGACCTCGAGCACGCGGGTCATTGCATCCAGCTTGTGGGAGTGCATGACCTGCATGTAGCGCTGGGTGATGTTTGCGCTGGTGGTGGTCTTAGCCTTGACTCGGATCTCGGTGGGGTCGTTCAGGTACTGCTGAGCGATCTTGCGGATCGAGTTGGGCATGGTTGCGGAGAAGAGCGCAACCTGCTTGCTGTCGGGGGTGCCTTCGAGGATCTTTTCCACGTCTTCGGCGAAGCCCATGCGCAGCATTTCGTCTGCCTCATCGAGTACCAGGTACTGCAGGTTGGACAGGTCCAAAGAGCCCTTTTCCAGGTGGTCAATCACGCGGCCGGGGGTACCGACGACGACCTGCGCACCGCGGCGCAGACCGGCCAGCTGCGGGCCGTAGGGGGAGCCACCGTAGATGGGCAGGACGGTGAAGTCCTCCATGTGGGTTGCGTAGGAGGAGAAGGCTTCTGCAACCTGCAGAGCCAGCTCGCGGGTGGGTGCCAGGACCAGAACCTGGGTGTCGCGGGAGACGCCGTTGATGTCGGCAAGTTCAGCCATGCGGGACAGTGCCGGCAGCGCGAATGCTGCGGTCTTACCGGTACCGGTCTGTGCCAGACCGACCACGTCGTGACCCTCAAGCAGCAGGGGGATGGTCTGTTCCTGAATGGGGGACGGCTTCTCGTAGCCTACCTCTTCCAGAGCCGCCAGGACGCGGGCGTCCAGGCCCAGGTCGGTGAAGCGTACGCCTTCTTCTTCAGCCTTTTCGGCGGTTTCTTCTGCGGTGGCCTCGGCTTCTGCGGGAGTTTCTGCAGTAGCTTCTGCAGTGGTTTCTTCTGCTTCTACAGCAGGGCTCTCAACGGTGTTCTCGGTGATGTTCTCAGTGGTCACAACGGTCTCTGCCTCGGCGTTCAGTTCGGCCGGGGTAGCAGTATTCTCAGTCAATTTTTCCTCTATACGGTAGGGGTGGATAGCGCACGCTTTTCGGCGCTTACCGGGTGTCCCCTTCACGGCCCAGCCACACATCATCCCCTGGGGAGTAGAGCGTCCAGGGGTCCTCCGTTACCGGCGCATTCTGCAGAGGTGTTCTGCGGATGCTGCGGGTAGCGGCTTTTGCTGGGGGTGGTCTTGAATTTCTCGGCACATTATCCGCACGCCTGTTCGTGCTCTACGCTCGGCGCGCAGTAGTCCCTGTGATTCAGGGGTGTACAGGGTGGGTAATGCTCACATGCAATATCACGTATTCCTGGTGGTTCGCCTTCCCGCTTACACGGCGGTGGTGTGTCTGTTACAGCAGACGCAGCAAAGACGCTGGACCAGAGATCGTTAAGAGAGGCCCTCGTGTGCGGTGTGAACCGCAAGTTTATGGGGCGTATCAATCGGTGATGGTGAGTACGGCGCACCTACAATTCCAGCACCACCTTGGGTGCCGGGTGCGCACAAGACCTTCATCGGGGGTTCCCGTGTTCTACCTAGTGTACCGTAGCGGCACCCATCTGACCTCAAAAGGTGCTTAAAACCTCATCTCTTAAAGGCGAGCGCCCACCCTGCACATGCAGAGTGGGCGCTAAAGATTCAGCTACCGCGGTGCGCTAGTCAACGCGACGCACAATATCAATCGTGCCGACGGTCGCGTACTTAGCGTAGGAGTGGCCGTAGCGGTCAGCCGCGTACTGTGCGGCGTTGGTCGGCGGGTTGCCGCCCCAGGAGTTGCTCATGCGGTCGATAACCACGTAGTCGGGTGCGGGTTCACCGGTGTGACCGATCCAGTAGACGGTACGACCGGGAATCAGCTGGGTCAGAAGCGACAGGTCAGATGCAACAGTCACCCCTTCGGGCACCTTCTGGACGGCCTCCTGCTTCATCTGGTCAGTCGTAGTCAGCGCGGAGGCGGTGAACTGCGCATTACCCAGGGATGCGAGGGGCTGCTGGGAACCGGGTACGAAAATCGGGGATGCGGCAAGGAAGAGCGCCACGGCGGGTAGGAGCCATACGGGCATGCGGCGTGCCAGTGCGGTCAGGCGGCTGGGCTCGGTGTTGGTCTGAGGCTCCTCGTCGGAGGCGCTATCGGCTACTCGCGCACCCGAACGCACCGGAATCGCGGCGGGAACCACGCCGTAGCGTACCCGCAGGACAGCGTCGAGCAGGGCGAGGAAGACGATGGGCATGAGCACGAGCGAGTAGTGCCAGGTGCTTGCCCAGTAGGATTCCATGGTGGAGAGCAGACGCCATGCTAGGGTCGGCAGGGCAATTGCCGCCAGAGGAGAAATCACCCAGAGGACCGCTCCGGTAATGAGCAGCAGGCCGAGGGTTGCAAGCTTGGTGTTGTTGCTGAGCATCTGCAGTGCTGAGCCGAAGGGGTCGCCCAGCGCTGCGGAGAAGTTCACCTTGTCGGCGTAGTCGAAGTTTCCGCCGCTATTGAAGTAGGGCAGAATCACGTAGATGGCGACGACGGACCAGAAGACGCCCCACACCATGACCATGGTGGATTCGGCGACGGCGGGGGTGCGCGCCCAGGAGGAGTAGAGCTGCTGCATGCGGGTGCGCATGGGGGCGGGAGTACCGGCGGAGAGGCGCGGCATCAGAATATCTACGGCGGTGCTCAGCCAGCCGGTGCGGATAAAGATAATCAGGCCGATGGCTGCGACAGTAATGCCCATATCTTCTTTGACGAAGGCAATGGGTAGAGCCCACCAGCAGGCGTAGGCGAGGTAGCGTGCGCGTTCGGTACCGCTCACTCGTGAGGCGAGCACCAGGTAGCCGAGGCTCATGGCGAGCAGCGGCACGGCGAAGGCTACTTCGTGGAATTGGGCGGCGATAGCTTGCTGAACGCCGAAGCTGAGGGCGAATCCGGCGCCGAGTAGCAGACCGGTGATGGTCGGGATAACGCCCTGAAGTTTTGCGGATTGAGCGTTCTGCGTCGGTTCGCTCTTCTGGGCATCCTCAGTCTTCTGGGCGAGCGCGAAGGCACGCTGAGTGAAGCGCACAATGGCGAAGCTTGCGAAGGCGACCAGAGCATTCTGCACCACCAGCAGGGTGGTCGGCGAGGGGAACAGCGCGTAGATGGGTCCTAGAAGAACCAGAATCGGGTGGAAGTGGTCACCCCAGAGGTTGAAGTCGGGCCCCTTAATGGGCACGACGGGCACGGAGAATTGCGAGTACGCCTGCGCCATCTGGGTGAAAATCGCCAGGTCCCAGGAGGGCGTAATCCAGTGCTTCATCTGCTGCAGCGAGTAGTAGGTGTACAACGCCATGACGGCGGCGGCAAGCAGCAGGCCGGGTAGTAGTTCGAGGGGGCGGATGCTCTTGACGCGCTCGGTGAGGGACTGACGCGGCTGTTTCTTGATGCGCTGAGTATTGGCGCGCTGAGTACGGCCCGCACCGGTGGCGGTGCTGTTCTTCTGTTCAGGTGCGTCAGTATTCGAGGATGCTTCGTGTGCTTCCGCTGCCATAGGCGTCCTTCTCTCGGGGTGTATGTCCGGGCTACAGGCGCCCACGGAACGAGTGGAACGCACCGCCTATGTCGTGCCGGTATTGGCGTTCGTTCTCGCTCTACCTTTTAGAGTATCGCATTAGTGGCGTACCTGCCCTTCCTGCACTTTTTGTATCTTGTTCCTCAAATATCTACCCCGGATGTTGCCGCCCGGTTTGGGCGCATAGACTGGTGTGGTGAGTACGTTTCCTTCCTCAACCCCCGACGGTGTCACCCCTGACGGCACGACCCCCGGTAGCCGCCCGGCAGCGGGTGCGCGGCGCATCCGGCATCCTTTGGCGGCAGCCGGTGTGCCCTACGCGCCGGCGCTTGCGGATGCTCTTCACGAACCGCGTGTTCAGGTTCGTACTCTCTCCTCCGCCGCTTCGTCCCTTCCCGGTGCCCTGGCTCCCGAGGCGTGCGAGGTTGTGATTGAGCCGCATGTTCCGGTGCAGTTGGCGCAGACGTTGGGGTCGTTGCGCCGCGGCGCTCAGGATCTTTCGTATCGTGCGCTGAGCCGCGCGGATGGTGCCGAGAGAATCTGGTTGACGGCTCGCACGCCGTTTCACGAGTTCCCTGCGGTGCTGTACACCGAACGCTTGGCGCAGCCCGCCGAGCTTCCGGAGAATCTTGCCGTTCTTCATCGTCTGCTGATGCGCCCGGTGCGTATTCGCCTCTGGGTTTCGTATAGTGCCGCAGACCAGCAGATGCAGGCGCGAGCCGACCTTCAGGCGTTAGCGCAGGAAATGACGTACTGGCTGGGGTTGCACGACCCCGCCGAACAGTTCGGCGCTCTACCTTCTTTTGAGTCTCTTCCGCCGCGTATTCAGCAGGCGTGGCGGCAGAATCCGGGGCTCCGCCTCAGCGCTTCGGGGCAGCTGGACCGGCAGATGCTCAACGCCATTGTGGAGCAGCGCATCACCCAGACCGAAGCGTTCAGGACCTTAGGCTGGGTTCTGCGAAAGTACGGCTCCCCCGCCCCTTCGACCGGGTTGGGGCATCAGCCGGAGGGGATGCGCGTCTACCCGAGCGCCCGGACCCTGGCGACGATTCCTACCTGGGATTGGCATCGGGCGGGCGTGGATAAAAGCCGCTACGATACCGTGTACGCTTACGCTCGTTCCGCCGAGTCTCTGAAAAACATTGCGGCAGAAGGCGACATCACCCAGCTGGCGCGGAGCCTACACACTGTGCGCGGCGTGGGCCCGTGGAGTATTTCCGAGGCTCTGCAGCGCGTGTGCGGGCACCCGGACGCCATCAGCGTGGGCGACTACCATCTGGCGCACGCGGTCGGTGAGCTGTTCACGGGTAAGCGCACCGATGATGCGGGAATGCTCGCCCTGCTGGCGCCCTACAGCCCGCATCGGCAGCGTCTGGTACGGCTCATGCACGCTTCGGGCTTTTCGAAGCAGCGCTACGGGGCGCGCATGACCATTGAGGATCACCGCGACCGCTAACGCCCCCGCACCCCAACGAGGGTAAAAGGGGACGGGGCGCCTCTGCTTTTTAAGAGGGGACGGGGCGCCCCCTGCCGGTTGTGCCGGCGGGTGCGCCCCGTTCAAGCTCTTTTGTGGTGGTGAGCTTACTTCTTCTCTGCAGAGCCCTCTGCTGCTGCAATCTCTGCACGGACCTTGTCCATGTCGAGCTCGCGGATCGAACCGATCACGGTCTCCAGCTGGTCTTCGCGCAGTGCTCCAGCCTGCTGGTACACCAGGATACCGCCACGGAAGCCCATGATGGTGGGGATGGAGGTGATGCCTGCTGCCTGAGCGAGCTGGCCCTGGTCCTCGGTGTCGACCTTGCCGAAAACAATGTCGCTGTGCTTCTCCGAAGCAGCCTCGTAGACGGGGGAGAACTGCTTACAGGGACCGCACCAATCTGCCCAGAAGTCCAGGAAGACGATGTCGTTGCTCTCAACGGTAGCAGTCAGGTTCTGCTGAGTAATTTCAATAGTAGCCATGAGATAAAGCTACACCCTCAAGACCCCAATCGCTAATTGTTCGCCCTGGGATTCAAACATTGTGAAAGATATGACAGCTTGCCGTCATAGTTGGTTCTTTCTGCGGTAAGTTCCGCCGAGTTTTAAGCGTGTCGCGGTTAATCCAGCGAAAGGTTCCGCACCGGGTTATGGAGGCGCGCTGCCCGGCAGGCGAAAGCCCCCCCCCATCCGAGTGAACCATACGCTCTCCTCGGGAAAGCCTCGATGGGAGCATCGGGAAAAACGCGAGCATCGAGAAAATACGGTCACTGCTGTGGAAGCTGACTGCGGGATCCACCGTGAAACTGGTTTTAGATACACAAAAGCCCGGTTACTTTCGTAACCGGGCTATTTGTGGCAGGTGAGGGATTCGAACCCCCGTAGGCAGTGCCAGCTGATTTACAGTCAGCCCCCTTTGGCCGCTCGGGTAACCTGCCGCCTAGCTAGGTGCTAGTTGCTCGCTCACGCGAACAGAGACTACTCTACAGCAGTTTTAGGGACTTGTACACTTCACATAGGGTTTTGTGACGAAGGTTATATATCTGGTGGTCTTTATCGCAGCCCGCGCCCTCACCCTATAAGTAAAGCCGTGAAAAGCCAGTGCCTACAGCAGTTTTAGAAGGAGCGGGAAGGAGTATCGCCATCCTGCTCAAGCAGAAGCACAATCTCCAGGTGCTCCAGGTAGCGGCGCGCCTGCTCCACAGTGCACATGTCACCGGCAATCTCACGCTCCAGGTCACGGCGAACACCGCGGAAACGTGCCACCAGCGAAGGCTCAGTCAGAGTAATACCGACACCGTCAAAGGGAGAAGGCTCAGCATCTTCCGCATGCAGGTCAAGATGAATATCGTGGTGATCAGATTCGTTGAGACGCTCCGCCTCAGGAATACCCTCGGGCTCAGCCCCCAAAGAGGTATGCAGGTCGATGAAAAGGAGGGTTTGCAGGTCGCGAGCTTCCTCGCTCGTGCGCAGATCCGTCGTGGACAGGTTAGGAGTGGTCATATTTCTATTGTCCTCCTTTAAGGTTAGTAACACCTGTAAAACAGGCCCGTATTTCTGATAGTTAGCTGTGAACAAGAGCCCCAACCCGGTAGGCTAGTACTAACCGGTGCCAGTAGCACCTCATTCACGAAAGGAAAGCCCATGGCTAGCGAATCCTCATTCGACATTGTGTCCAAGGTGGACAAGCAGGAAGTTTCCAACGCACTGCACCAGGCGCAGAAGGAAATCTCCCAGCGTTACGACTTCCGCGGCGTTGGCGCAGAAATCGACTACTCCGGCGACAAGATCCTCATCAAGGCAAACGCCGAAGAGCGCGCCCTGGCGGTGCTGGATGTTTTCCAGTCCAAGCTGGTCAAGCGCGGTATCTCCCTGAAGTCCCTGGACTCCGGCAAGCCCTACGCATCCGGTAAGGAAACCCGCATCGAGTGCTCCATCAAGGAAGGCATCGCCCAGGATCAGGCAAAGAAGATCTCCAAGATGATCCGCGAAGAGGGCCCCAAGGGCGTGAAGGCGAACATCCAGGGCGATGAGCTGCGCGTCTCCTCCAAGTCCCGCGATG
>NZ_CALJRY010000256.1 GCF_937976295.1 uncultured Rothia sp.
GGGAGCCTCACCTTCTTTAACGTATGCACTTTGCGCGGTGGCGGGAAATCACATGGCGGTGACTGGCGCTACCTTGCTTACTTGTGGCTTACTTGCGGCGGTAGGTCAGATCGTGCGCGCGGCGACCCGCCTCCTGAGCCTTACGCTCAAAACTGGTGAGGGTACGACCCTCCCAACGCGGAGCCCAACCACCCAGCGGATCCTCCTCAGTCGCACCGGCGCCGGGGTTCACGTTCTCAAAGTCGGGGTGCGCCTCCAGAACCTCACGCATGACCAGGGCGTACTCCTCCCAGTCAGTCGCCAGACGCCAAATACCGCCGGGCTTGAGCACGCGCGCAACCTTATCAGCGAACGCCGGGGACACCAGGCGGCGCTTGTGGTGGCGGGACTTATGCCAGGGATCCGGGAAGAACACCCACAGCTCGTCCACGGAGTTCTCCTCAAGCATGTTGTCGAGCAGTTCGGGTGCGTTCGCCTGAGCCACACGCACGTTCTCCACGCCGGCGTTGCCCATCTTCAGCAGCAGATCCGCGATGCCGGGAGTGTACACCTCAACGGCGAGGAAGTTCGCCTCGGGCACCTCAGCTGCGCGGTGCACGATTGCCTCGCCCAGACCGGAACCGATCTCGACGACCTGGTACGCCTCGCGGCCGTAAATCTTGACCGGGTCGAAGGTCGCCTCGGGCGCGACGGAGGTGTCGGTGCGCAGGCGCGGGATGTCCAGCACGTGGGTGGGGGAGTAGGTGTCCCACGCCTTCTGGCGGCGCGCGGTGAGGCGGTCGCCGCGGCGGACGAAGGAGTAGGGCTGGCGGAAGAATTCCTCGGGAACCGGCTTCTTGGCCTTTTCTTCGGTGGATTCGGGTGCCTGGCTAGGCTGCGTGTTCTCAGTAGACATACCTAAAAGAATAGCGCAGGGCAAAGAATAGCGCAGGGCCGCTACACCGTGTGGTTAGCGGGCGTGCGGGGCTGGCGTGAGGCTGAACTAGCCGGGTGCGCGCCGGTCTGAGGGGCGCAGAAAAGTAGCGTGCATACAAAAGTGCGGCGGGAACGAATACCGTTCCCGCCGCACCTCGTGAGGTCGTCTGGGTAATTTAGCCTGCGGAGCTTACTTCTCGGAACCCAGCAGTGCCAGACCCGCACCGAGCAGCACGATGTTGTTTGCGAGCTGCTGACCGTCCTGAGTGGGGCGGAAGAACTTGTCGTGCATGTCCGGGTTGCGGAAGTACATGGTCATCAGGTTTGCCGCGAATGCGGTCAGGCCTGCGCCCGCCAGGCGTGCGGGGATGACGGGGGTCAGCAGGGTTGCACCGAGTGCGGTCTCTGCGCCGGCGATGAGCTTACCGAAGGTTGCTGCGTCCAGCTTGGAGACTGCGGGAACACCGGTTGCCGCCATCTGCTGCAGGAAGGCGTAGGTGCCTTCGTCTGCCTTGAGCTTCTTGACGCCTGCGTCGAGGATGAGTGCGCCGGCGGTGATGCGGAGTGCTGCGTTGGAGAACTTGCTCATGATTTTGTCCTTCTGTTCTGTAGTTGGTTGGTTAGGTTTTGGTTGAACCAGTTTCTATTATAGACTCGTTTTCCACTCTGTAAAGTTTTACACGTAAAGTTTCTTAATTTTTTGAAAACCCGGAACGGAAGTAGCCCGTAGATAAAGGGGTATGGGTGGCGCGAAGTATGCTTTGGGCGAACCCTCACGGCTTTTCGTTAGCGCGCTCCGTCTCAAAATTCTGCCCCTGTTGGATTCCTTGCGCTCATGTGGGTATGAGGGGGTAGAATTTGAAATTATGCATTCTCTGCATAAATCACTATCGGTGATGCAGGAAGTCGGAAGTCCCGCAAAATCGGAACCCACAAGCTCAAACGCACCGCGCCAGCTTTAGGAAACGTGGGAACCGCCTCCTGGCACGCCGCTAGGGATTGTGCATGAATACCAACCACCCGGACTCGCCCCCGAGTAAAAAATTAGGGCGAACCAAAGCAGAAAAGAGGAATACGTGACACAGCAGCCAACGCCGCACAACTCCGTCACCGGCCTAGACTCCGA
>NZ_CALJRY010000257.1 GCF_937976295.1 uncultured Rothia sp.
GTGCCCCCTCTGCGGCGCTGGGGCGCCTTGAGGACGGAGCCCCCGCTTCGCGTGACCGACTCCGCTGCGACCTCGTTGTCCAAGGGCCTATTACCCCGGAAATTACCGCGTCATACTAGCCCCTCCGCGAACTCATGACATTTGTCATGGGCAGGTCATGACACTCTGTACCGCAGCGGTGCGAAAACCGGCGGTGTAATAGAACCATGAACACCGCAGCACTTCAGAACAGCAAGCAAAACACCGCAGAAACCGTTATTTCCGCCCGCTCCCTCCGCCAGGTTTTCTCCACCCGTGCGGCAGGCACCGTGGTCGCCGTCGACTCGATTGACCTGACCGTCAAGCGCGGCGAAATCATCGCACTGCTCGGCCCCAACGGCGCGGGCAAGACCACCCTCATCGACATGATCCTTGGTCTGACCCAGCCCAGCGGCGGCGAGTTGAGCGTCTTCGGTCGCAACGCCTCCGAGGCGGCACGCGCCGGTCTACTCGGCGCGGTGCAGCAGACCGGCGGCCTGCTCAAGGACCTGACGATTCGCGCCACGGTCGAGATGATTGCGGCGCTGTACCCCAAGCCCATTGACGTGGATGAGGTACTCGCCGGCGCCGACCTGACCGAGATTGCTAAGCGTAAGGTCGGCAAGTGCTCGGGCGGTCAGCAGCAGCGTCTGCGTTACGCCCTGGCGACCATGCACTCGCCGGAACTGCTGATCCTGGATGAGCCGACAGCCGGCATGGACGTGAATGCGCGCCGCACCTTCTGGGAGCGTATGGAAGCCATCGCCGAGCGTGGAACGACCATTCTTTTTGCGACGCACTACCTGGAAGAGGCGCAGAACTTCGCTCAGCGCATTGTGCTCATGGAATCCGGCTCCATCATCGCTGACGGCTCCTCCGACGAGATTCGCGCCCTGACCGGCCACCGCCACCTCAGCTTCCTCGCACCCGCACCCATCACCAACCTGGACGTGCCGGTTGAGGTCACCGAAGAGTCCGGCGGGTACCGCCACCGCATCTCCGTGCTGGAGATTGAGCAGGTACTGCGCACTCTGCTGAATAACTACAGCATCAGCGACCTGGAGGTTATCAAGCCCTCCCTGGACGAGTCCTTCACGCTACTGACCGAGCAGGCCGCAGCCTCCAAGGCATCCGAAGCCTAAACACCGCACCGCCTCAACATCACACCGCCGCTACACACCTCAAGGAAAACATCATGCTCCGCTACGCACTCTACGACATCCGCGCTTCTATCCTCTCGACCGACCGTTTCTTCTTCGGCGTTGCATTGCCCATCGTCTTCTTCCTGCTCTTCGGCGCGATGCAGGAATACTCCTCCCAGCCGATGGGCGACGGCAACGTAGCAGCGTACGTCATGATTGGCATGGCGCTGTACGGTGCCGTGCAGAACACCGTGGCGATTAGCGGCAGCACCGTCACCGAGCTCTCCAGCGGCTGGAACCGCCAGCTGGCGCTGACCCCGCTGACCACCGGCAAGTACCTGGGCGCGAAGGCGCTGACCGCCCTGGTGATTTCTGCGCTGCCGGTCATCGCGGTGAACATTGTGGGCATGTTTACCGGTGTTGAGATCCCTGTGAACCAGCAGCTTGCCGCCGGCGCGCTGACGGTGCTGTGTGGTCTGGTGTTCGCCTTCTACGGCATCATGATGGGTCTGCTGATTCGCAACGAGAACGCCGTGTCCATTGCGAACGGTCTGCTGGTGATCATGAGCTTCTTCGGTACCGTGTTCTCCCCGCTGAGCACCGACCTGCTGAACTACGCCCGTTTCACCCCGCTGTACGGTGCCGCTGAGATTGCCCGTTACCCCTTCGCCGCAGGTCAGACCATTATTCTGGGCGGTGGTGAGGACTGGTTCGTCACCGAGCCGCTCTGGTACGCCGTGGTGAGCCTGGCCGTGTGGGCGGCGATCTTCCTGGGTGTTTCTGCCCTGCTGATGCGCCGCGCAACCCGCCGCTAAATGCTTCTTCCCGCCGCAGCCTTGAACCCCGAGGCTGCGGCGGAAGCCGTATCCACTCACACTGCATCTACTAACACTGCCGCTACTGACACCGCCGCGCCGGTGGTATCTACACCCGCGGCACCTACACGTTAGGCTAGAACCATGACCGAACCCCACACCCACCCGCAAAACACTGACCAGGCTAGCGCTAAGAACGAGGCGGCACCCTCCGCCGCGAAGCGCACCCTGGGCAAGCACCGCTTCCGCTTCCTCCACCGCGAACGCCGCGGCAACGTGAACTGGCTGGCGCTGGGCTTTAGCGCCCCGTGGCTGGTGTTTCTGCTCATGCCGCTGGACAGCTTCCTCACCACCCCGGAGCTGGCGCCGGTGCGCTGGACCGGTGTGGCGCTGGTGGCACTGTTCGCGGTGGTGAACTGCTCGGCGTACGCGGTGCCGTGGCTGGTGCCGGTCGCCTCCACGGTGCGTCGAAGCGTCATCTGGACGGTGCTGATGGCTCTGCCCGTGGCTGGCCTGACGGCGCTACGGCTGGAATCGGCGTATGTGGTGTTCTTGTCGTTCAGCATGTACTTTGTCGCGTTCTGGATTTTTGGCACAATCGCCCCGTACCGCCTGCGGTTTGGTGTAGCGGCTATGATTGCCCTGGCATCCTGGCTAATTTTTATGGCGAGCATCGGCTTTGACGTCACCGCGCGCGGCGGTATCGCCCTCTTCATCGGCGCGCCGATGGTGGGCATGCTGGGCTTCTCCTACCTCATTGAACTCGGTGAACGTGCGGACGTAGCGCGCGCCTCCCTGGCGCTCTCCGAGGAGCGCGAAGAGATCGCTCGCGACGTACACGACGTGCTGGGCCACTCCCTGACCGTCATCACCCTCAAAGCGGAGCTGGCGCAGCGCCTGCTGGAGATTGACCCCGCCCGCGCCGGTGCGGAGATGGAGGCGATCGCGCAGCTGTCCCGCGCATCCCTGGCGGAGGTCCGCTCGACCGTGACGCGTCTGCGTGTGCCCGACTTCTCGGGTGAGATTGAGGGTGCGGGTCGTGCCCTGCAGACCGCCGGTATCCGCGCCGAACTGCCGGATGCGCAGAGCGTGCTCGCGGTGGCTGGCGTGAACGCGAAGCTGTTCTCCTGGGTTCTGCGTGAGGCGGTCACGAACATGGTGCGCCACTCGGGGGCGAACGCGGCGCGGGTGCGTCTGAGCGCAACCGGTCTGGACATCCTCGATAACGGCGTGGGTGTGGGTGATGCCCGCGGTAACGGTCTGACGGGTATGGCTCAGCGTGTGGCGGCGTCCGGCGGTAGCGTTGTGATTGAGGCGGCGCCCGAGCAGTGGCTGGCGCAGAACCCTGCCGGTGGGGTGGGCACGCGCATCCGTGTGAGCATGGACGGTGACACCTCACTGCTGTAAGTAGGTACTGTAGATTGTGGAACTTAGCGCCGCGCCCTGGACGGGGGAGCTACCCGCCCCTGTATGGTGGTGGTAGACAACCTCTTGCGGTTGTTCCGCCTAGTATGTTCCACCCGGTATGTTCTGCCCCGTCTTTTTCACCGTCTTCAGCCCTGGGAGGCTCCCATGATTCGTGTTCTGCTCGCTGACGATCAGCAGCTCATCCGTGAGGCTCTTGCCGCCCTGCTCGGCCTGGAGGTTGACCTGGAGATCGTGGGTCAGGTCGGTAGCGGTGATGAGGTGCTGGGCGCCGTCGCCCTGTTGAAGCCGGACGTGGTGCTTCTGGACGTGCAGATGCCCGGTGCTCTGCTGGCTGATGGTATTGAGGCGGCTGCGGCGCTGCGTGATGCGGGTGCGTTGAGCGAATCGGGTGAGCCGGTGCGTACGCTGATTGTGACGACTTTTGGCCGCCCGGGCTATGTGCGCCGCGCCCTGGAGGCTGGTGCGAGTGGTTTCGTGGTGAAGGATACGGGTGCTCGCCAGTTGGCGGAGGCGATTCGTCGTGTGCATGCGGGGTTGCGTGTGGTGGATCCGTCGTTGGCGGCGGATTCTTTGGTGACGGGTGCTTCTCCGTTGACGGAGCGTGAGGCGCAGGTTCTGCGTGAGGCGGCGTCGGGTGGTACGGCTCAGCAGATTGCGGCGGCGTTGTTTTTGTCGGCGGGTACGGTGCGTAATTATTTGTCGGCGGCGATGGCGAAGACGGGTGCGTCGACTCGTCAGGATGCGGTGCGTATCGCCACGGAGAACGGCTGGCTCTAGCCCCCTGCTCTCGTCAGCCCGGGCGGCTCCTGCGCGAACACGGTAGAATGGTAGTGTCTATGCCCGCAGGCGCCCCGCACCCGTTTCTTCCCGAGACAGGCGGTGTCGCGCTTGGAAGCGGGCACCATTTTCGCCCTGTGCCCGCCCGCACCCGCCGCATCACGTACGCGGCGCATCCTGAGTGTGTGGCGGGGTACATGATTCGAAGGAAAACTTGTGGCTCTAACTATCGGCATTGTTGGCCTGCCTAACGTGGGCAAGTCCACCCTGTTCAACGCTCTGACCGGCAACACTGTGCTGGCGGCTAACTACCCGTTCGCGACCATTGACCCGAACGTGGGCGTGGTGAACCTGCCGGATGCGCGTCTGAACCGTCTGGCTGAGATTTTTGGTTCGGAGCGTATTCTGCCTGCGACTGTTTCGTTCGTTGATATTGCGGGCATTGTGAAGGGCGCTTCTGAGGGCGAGGGCCTGGGCAACAAGTTCCTCGCGAATATTCGTGAGGCGCACGCTATCGCCCAGGTTGTGCGTGCGTTTGATGACCCGGACGTCATTCACGTGGACGGCAAGGTTGACCCTGCCTCCGATATGGAGACCATCAATACTGAGCTGATTCTGGCTGACCTGCAGACTTTGGAGAACGCTATTCCGCGTCTGGAGAAGGCTGTGAAGATTAAGAAGGGTGACGCCGCTCAGCTGGAGACTTATAAGGCTGCGCAGAAGATCCTGGAGGATGGTGACACCATCATTTCTCGTGCGAAGGACGCGAAGCTGGAGCTGGCTCACTTGAAGGAGCTGAACCTGCTGACTGCTAAGCCGTTCATTTACGTGTTCAACGCGGATGAGGGCATTTTGGCGTCTGAGGAGAAGCAGCAGGAGCTGCGTGACATGGTGGCGCCGGCTGAGGCTGTGTTCTTGGATGCGAAGCTGGAGGCTGATCTGGTGGAGCTGTCTGAGGAGGAGGCTCGCGAGATGCTGGAGATGAACGGTCAGGATGAGTCCGGCCTGGATCAGCTGGCTCGTGTGGGCTTCTCGACTTTGGGTTTGCAGACTTATCTGACTGCTGGCCCGAAGGAGGCTCGTGCTTGGACTATTTATAAGGGTGATACTGCGCCGCAGGCTGCTGGTGTGATTCACTCTGATTTTGAGCGCGGCTTTATTAAGGCTGAGGTTGTGTCTTTCAAGGATCTGGATGAGGCTGGCTCCATGGCGGAGGCGAAGGCTCGCGGTAAGGTCCGTATGGAGGGCAAGGACTACATCATGCAGGACGGCGACGTGGTGGAGTTCCGCTTCAACGTCTAAGCTGACGGGTCGATAGGACTTTGAGAATCCGGTGACGGAGGGATGACGAAATTCATCTCACTGTCACCGGATTTTCTGTACCCTTAGATCGTAATGTAAACCGCTAATTGAATAAGGTGATTTGTCTGAGGTGGTTCTAAGGGGAAGCGGGATATATTATTTTCGAATGAAATAAATGGGTGAAAATGAGTTGCCCCGTTGTCGTCAATTTTGACTTATTGTTGAAAGATTTATAGGTAACGCATTGGATTGTTTCATTGTAGAATTTTGAGAGTATTTATTTGGAGGATATGTTGTTGAATAAACCTTTGAATCTCGCGGAGAAAAATGAGTGGTTAGGCGAATGGAGTATACCAGATGCTTTTGAAGGAAAGGTTTTGGGGAGCCTGAAACATGATGGATCTGGCGGTATAACTCTTGAGCTGTATATTGATTCTCGGAATAGTGAATTTGTAGCCAGAAACTATGAAGTTATACATGGAACTTCTGGAGTGCAAGAGATTACTCTTTTGGGTGTAAGGGCTGGCCTTAATCTTAAATCTATTCCTGCAAGGTTTCCTCATCGTGTCTCATATAAAGTTGATTCTGTAATTATTGGAGCTCGTGTGAAAAACCGAGATTCTGAAATGTTTAGTAAGTTACGTGTTTCGATTGAAGATACTAACTGCTGGAGTGGAGCTTCTGAGATATCATATAGAATCCCAACGCATAGTGTCGAAGATTCGGAAGAGTACGGTGTTTTTGTTGTAAAAAATAATCCTGTCCCTGTAGAAGTTGACGGAAAAATATATCGAGTTGTATCGGAGAATGTGGGTGTTTCTGCTAAATATCAAAAAGGGGAGACCTTTGGAAATGTACGAGCACAAGATTTCTGGGAAGTTAGCTCACCTCCACTATTTTCTCTCGACAAAGCTTTGGAAGAAATGAGGATGCTTCAGGGCTTATTGTCTTTTGCAGCTTGTCGTGTTGCGGGAGTTATCTGGATTCAGCTTGAGGTTGCTGGGACGGAAGGTGAACTTCCTGACGGTACGCCTTTACCCCCTCGACGGGTTAACGTGATTTCCTCACTAATGGGAATTGGGCAATTTGATTTAGAATGTGTTGATCCTCGCCATTTTCTGTTTTCGTGCGATTCAATCCCTTTTGAAGTTATATTGCCTAAGTGGATTTGTGTTTATGAGGATATTCGAGTTCCAATTAATATGATTTTGGCTCAGATTTTTGCACCTATGCAATTTATTGAAAATACTCTTCTGATGATTGTTGGAACCGCTGAAGTATTGCATAAAAATCTTAATATTTCTCGTGCGCGGTCTCTGAAAGAGCGTCTTGTTGATCTTGCCTCAACCTTTATCAAGAATGCTTCACCGTTGCTGATTCCTGATATTCCGCATTGGGCGACTAGAACTGTGAAAGCTCGGAATGGCCTTACTCATGAGGGGAAGGCCGATAAACATTCGGTTGATGAGCTAATTACGATAATCAAAGTGACAAGAGCGGTTATAACTCTTGCTGTCATGGAGAAGCTTGAAATCTCTGGCGAGCATCAGAAATACGTAGTAGAAAATCATCCTCAATTTATCGAATCAGCTAGATATGCTAGAGATTGGCTCACGCCTCCGCCGGAAGAAATAGCTGAGGAAAAGCAAAACAATACTGATGCATGATGACGTGGTGGAGCTCCGCTTCAATGTTTAGGAGGTAAAAATGATAGCCGAATGGTGGCGTTCCCTTTTAAGTAAATGGTCGTGGGATGACCCGACGCTTCTCTTGGGTTTTGCATCCTTTGTGGTCACTGTAGCATCCTTTGTGGCCACTGCAATCATCCCCATTGTGTTATGGAGGATGGGAGCTAAACAGGCAAAACGTGATAGCGAACAAGCAAAACGTGATAGCGAGTTGCAAGCCGAATTCCTCGCTAATCTAACGTCGGTTTCCCAGCTCCAGCGACGCGATGCGCTACTGGGGATTATTGATCAAGCCTCAGATCCCACGCATCTGGCGCTGCTATGGAAGGAAGTCCGTGAGTATGAGGGGGCGGATTGGGAATTCCTCCTCGATCATCTCCGTGCCAATCCTGCTCTTGCGCTTCCTGGAACGTCCATCGGTGTGAAAGTACAAGATAGCCTGACTGAAGTCGCTGTGAGTAATTATATTGACGGGCTTGAGCGCCGTTATTCAGAAAGCGATGGATATCCGCCCTATCCTGGATTACTCGAATTCATTATGGAAGTAACAAGACAGGAATTAAAGATTGAGGTTTCGCGTATCGTGGCACTTGTTACGGGATCGACTGCTGAGAAGCATCGTCCAGGTCACTCCTTCTACCGGAATCTGGTTAATGCTCTTCCCCAAGTAGCGAGTCCTCTTCTTCATGCGGTTGAGCGGATTGATTCTCGGGCTCCCGGTGGTCTTAAACTGAATGTTCTGACAGGTGCCCTTCTCGCGGTCAAAGACTTGGAAATGGGGCGCGGAGGCCCGAGGCTGGATACGGATGAGGTGGCGGAGCTGAAGAGAGACATCGCGGATGCTCTCGCCTATCTGCTACATCGAGATGTCCTTCGCTCGTTTGACCGATGGGAAATTAAAGGCTCGACCGACAGTGTTACTGCTACAGCTGCCTGGCTCATCAGAGCGGTTGGCTGGGTTGCCGATGTCGATAGTCATCTAGCGATGCGGATGATTCAAAACCTAGCTCCCGCAATTGAATCAGTACCTGAATCGGAAGGAAACTGGGGAATTGATGATGTCGATGTCCGTCAGGGTTTCGAATGGATTAGTGAAAAGTGTCCTGATTTGTGGGAAATCTATGGGGAGAGGCTGGAAGCGGCTGTCGCGGAAGTCGGGCAGCGGAAGGGGTGGCTCTCCTCGTAGGGTACTGCTTACCCTGAAACATTGATATACGCCGTGACGTGGTGGAGTTCCGCTTCAACGTCTAAGCGATAAAAGCATAAACGCGGAGCCCCGCACTACAGCTCGTAGTGCGGGGCTCCGCCTCATTAACCCTCGCGCGCCACAAAAAGCAGCCGCCCGGGTGTAAGTCTTATTGACCGGGATTAGTGGTCAGCACCAACCATAACGTTAGACGCCTTGATGACTGCGTAAGCGGTCTCGCCAACCTTCAGGCCCAGCTCCTTGATGGACTCGTTGGTGATGGACGCAGAGATAACAACCTCGGGAGCGATCTCAATCTTAACGATGCCGTTGGTTGCACCCTCAGTAATCTCAACAACCTTGCCAGCGAACTGGTTACGTGCAGAAAGCTTCATAAAGCCGTGCCTTTCACTCAAAAAACGTACAAATACTTAAGCACTCTACACGCCGCAGCCACTGAGAATCATCTTCCAACCAAAATATTACGCACAAACCATGCGAATTTTATTTTCGGCTTCAACCACGCCCCGAACCCACCCCAAAAGACCAGCAAAAACCAGTCCCGCACATGCAGTTCGCACCCACCAAATGGTATAGTCAGCACGAACGCGAGAACCCTCGCACCCTCCACCGTCGCACCCCCTGCCTGGCTGACGCGCGCCCACACGCCGCAGCCACACAGTAGGGGAGGAGCGGCGCATCCGCACAGACAGAAGAAGGAACCATGAGCGAAAACCTCAACGAAATCGAAGCACCCGCCTGCCCCGAATGCAACGAAACCTACACCTACGAAATGGGTGAGCTCTGGGCATGCCCCATGTGCGGCCACGAATGGGAACGCACCGCAGCGGGCGAAACCGAAGAGGAAGCAGGCGCTAAGGTTCTGGACTCCGTCGGTAACGAGCTCGTCGACGGCGACTCCGTCACCATCGTCAAGGGCCTGAAGGTCAAGGGCGGCGCAGACATCAAGGCAGGCACCAAGGTGCGCGGCATCCGCCTGCTCGAATCCCCCGTCAACGGCCACGACATTGAGGCGAAGGTCCCCGGCGCAGGCCAGATGTACCTGAAGTCCTCCGTGGTTAAGAAGGCATAAATCAAGAAGGCATAAGCCAAGAAGACGTAAAGCGCTTCGCACAAGACGCAGAAAAGGCGGCACCGCCCGCACTAGCTCACGCTAGGGGAGGTGCCGCCTTGATGTATGAGGGGCTCATCTGAGAAAAGCTCAGCGCGCCCTCAGTAGGTCGGGTTGTTACTTCCTGCCGGTCATGCCCAGGTACAGGGAGATGGTCAGCATCGCTGCGAAGACCGACAGAATCCAGCGCATCCAGTCGATGCCAGCGGTTGCGGCAACTCCCAGCTGGGTCGCGGCCCAGGTGCCGACAGCCGCGCCGATAGCGCCGCAGACAATGGTCCACAGAAGCGAAATGTTCTGGCGGCCTCGCATGAAGAATCGTGCAATCGCGCCGATAATCGCGCCGGTAATAATGGTGCCAATGATAGTGCCCATTGTTCTCTCCAAAGGTTGTACACCTGCCGCTGTGACAGGTGGTGTGTTAGTTCCAGTGTAGGCAATGCTGGTTACGGAAAGCTTAATAACGGGTATGTTAAGGTAAACGGCACCTCAACGTTTTACGTGTAAAACACTGAGGTGCCGTTCCTAGCAAACGAAGCGGCTACTTCGACTTGCGCCAAATCTTCAGAGCGCTACAAATCATCGGCAGCTGCAGGGGCAGGCGACCGTACGCAATAGCCTTACGCTGAGTGGACTGGTTGCGCGCATCCAGCGCCATCTGAATGTTCGCGGGGAACACCGCAATGAACAGCAGAGCCGCAAGCAGACCACCGGCACGGCGGGTCTTATCATTAGCCAGCAGGGCAGCGGTGCCCAGCTCAGCTACACCCGAAGCGTGAGTGTAGGCGTGCGCAGGACCCGGCAGGTACTTCGGCACAATCGAGTCGAAAGGATCCGGGATGATGAAGTGCAGCGCACCCATCACAGCGAGGGCGCGAGCCATGCGAGTAGCCGAGCGCTCAGCGCTGTACTCTTTCTTCTTAAAAATACTCATGCACCCATTATGCGCCCGTCGGAGGCGTATTCCTCGGCTCAACGGCGCGCTAACCGCCGCGTGTTTGACTGTCTAGAATACGGACTCAGCACGCCAAACGAAAAAACATTGTTCAAAAGCAGGTAAGATAGGGGACAACGGCACCACGTGCGGATGACGCCCCACCTGCCCCTCGCCTTTCGGTGAGCTGCCAGATGGGGTAAAATACCGGGTGCTTATCGGAACAATCAAAGGAGTACACAATGAAGAGGATTCTGTTCATCGCTATCCTGGCAGGCGCCGCATACTTCGGCTACAAGAAGTTTGCTGCCTAAACAGTTAGCCCTCGGGCACTCTACATATCCTTAAGCAACGAAAACCCGCCGTCTCACATATGCACCATATGCGAGACGGCGGGTTTTCGTATGCCCAACTTCTTAGGTTTCAAACGCTTTGGGCTTCAAACGCGTAGATACGGGGCCGCGAGCCTATGAGGTGAACCGGCTATTCGCTCGGCGGAACCTCACCGGTCATCACAACCTTGTTCTGCGAAGAGCTCCAGCTGAACTCAGCGGTCGCGCGGCCGCTCGCGCTGGCGGGGCTCTCATCGCCCTTCATGTAACGGTAAGTCACGCTAATCGAGCTGTCGGAGGTGCGGGTAATCACCGGGGAGAACGAGTACGGCTCATAGGTTGCGGTACCAATGAACTTGCCGCGGTGGAACAGCAGAATGTGGTGCGCCATCGAAGAGATACAGCAATCAGACGGGGAAGAACCCGGAATAGCGTCAATCCACGACAGCTCAGCGCAGGGGTCGTAACCCTCGTAAGTGGCCGAAACGTTCGTCCACTGATCCCACTTGCTCTTATTCTTCAGCTCACGCAGAGCCTTAGACACCACGGTCGATGCAGAATCAGACGCGCAGGTGGAGTCCTTCTTCGACTCAGACTTAGCCTCAGACTTGGAATCCGACTTCGACTCGGAGGCGGTCGGCTCAGCATGAACCGTAATCGTCACCACCGACGGCACCGGAGCAGGCGACGAAGCGCTCGGGGTAGCACTCGCGGATGCGCTCGGGCTTGCCGACGGGGTGGGGAACAACTCCTGCGTAGACGTAGCGCTCGCAGAGGCAGAAGCGCTACCAGAAGAAGACACCACGGTACCCGAAACAGCAGAATCAGTGCTTGCCGAGCAAGAAGTGACAACAAGAGCTAGAGCCGCGCCCAACGCAGGCAGAGCCAAAGCGGTACGGCCGGTAAAACGGCGGCGAGTAGAAGACATGAATACTCCTGAAGATGCGCGGCAACGCGCATCGGTGCTGGTCAAGAAGCGAATAGTGAACTCGTCCAGTATAGGGAAAAAGAAGCGGGTGCGCGGTGCGTGAGGTCAGTGCCGTTCGTTACCGTGGCAGGCGCGCTGCATCTGCCCGGCAACAAAACCCGGTAACAAAATGCCCGGCAAGAAAACCGGCTAGCAGACCTCATCGTCCGTCAGATAACGCACCAGCCAGGCACGCCGCGCGGTCGCAATACGCGCCGTAATCCGCGGAAAAACCCACAGACTAATAGCGCCCTGCGCCCACAAAATCAGCGAAAACAGCAGCGGCCGGAACGCAACATCGCGCGGATCCACGCCGGGGTTCAGAAGGCGCGCGAGCGCATCCGACAGGAAAATCGACGGGAACATCAGCGACATCAGCACCGTACCCAGCACCCAGCCCGGACCGAAACAGAGCAGAACCCAGCGGGCAGTCATCCGCAGGTTCTTACGGTGCGCCCAGCGGAACTGCCAGCTGCGCAGACGATACGGATACACCACGCCCAGAATCGAACCCAGGGACACCACAATAGCCGGCACCACAAAGAACGACAGGGACATCATGAGCGTGGGGGTCAGGTTCTCGTCCTGACTGTGCAGAATTAGTGCAAGCAGGGTACCGGAAATACCCGTGATCAAGCCGATCGCAATAGCCTTCGTGCGCACGAACAGGTGCAGGGCGTGCGGGTCGCTACTGCGCAACGCACGCAACGCATGCTCCTCATCGTGGCCCATCAGGTTCGTTGAGGTGACGTCCGCGACCATCCAGCCGACCATCACCAGCGCAAAACCAGCCGGGCCCTTAAACTCGCTAAACAGCCACGAACGCCAGGCCTCCGGGAGCAGATACCAGCAAATCGCCGCCAGCAGAGCGTTACATATGAGCGTCTGCGTTTCCACTGGGAAGGGGCGCGTGAACATGCGGCGCAGCTCAGCGCGCACACTCGGCCGGTACGTATTCTGCGGATTAATGAGGGCACGACCCTCAACCCGCTGACGGCGCAGGTCCTGACGGAGTGCCCTGAAATTCGTCACGGGATGCGCCAGCGGCGCAAGGCGGGAAGATACGTGCCTCAAAATGCTCACCTGCCCATTGTAGAGGTGTCGCTGGGGCATAATGGCACCGCAGAAAATCAGCTCTGCGGAAACTCCGCCCGCTAGTGCCTGTGTCCCCTTGCACACCCGCCGCATCCAGGGGACAATGAAGGCATGGCTGAAGTAACTCTACAGAACGAACTCGTAATCCACACCAACGGCGACCTGCCCGCAGTCGGCGCGAAGCTGCCCGAATTCTCGGTTCTCGCGGCTGATCTCTCCGAGATCTCCTCCGCAGATTTCGCAGGTAAGAACCTGGTGCTGAACATCTTCCCCTCCATCGACACCGGTGTGTGCGCAACCAGCGTCCGCACCTTCAACAAGCAGGCTGCAGACCTGGAGAACACCGTTGTGCTGTGTGTCTCCAACGACCTGCCCTTCGCAATCGGTCGCTTCTGTGCAGCCGAGGGCATTGAGAACGTCGTCACCTCCTCCGCTTTCCGCTCCTCCTTCGGTGAGGACTTCGGCGTGAAGCTGATTGACGGCCCCCTGGCTGGCCTGCTGGCACGCTCCGTGGTCGTCGTGAACCCCGCCGGTGAGGTTGTCTACACCGAGCTGGTTCCCGAAACCACCAACGAGCCCAACTACGAAGCAGCCCTGGCAGCTATCAAGTAAGCGGCTATCAAGTAGTAAGCTTGGTACGGGAGCCGGACGCAATCCCGGCACCCGCGCTACTTCCGTCAGGGACACCCCGGCGGTACACAGCACAGCAGATACTGAACGTCTACAGCGCATGGGTTCACCCACACATGCGGCTGGCGACAGCATAACGCCCCGCCCACCCGGTATTTCGGGTGGGCGGGGCGCTTTACTAT
>NZ_CALJRY010000258.1 GCF_937976295.1 uncultured Rothia sp.
CGTAGTGGTGGAAACGCCTCTCGACACTAATAAGCTTCACCGTTTTTCCCGCGGCGGGGATCGATGCGTGGCCTCTCACCCACGTGACGATCTCAAACACTCTAGCCCGGCGAATAACCCGGTGCTTCTACATTGGTGGCGGGACGCTCACGAGTAACATCGACTGCGTACCGTCATAAAAGTCAATCAATAAAGGAGTGAAACATGGCAGCAGTCTGCCAGGTGACCGGAGCTGTTCCCGGCTTTGGACACAGCATTTCGCACTCGCATCGCCGCAACAAGCGTCGATTCGACCCGAACGTTCAGAAGAAGACCTACTGGGTTCCTTCGCTGCGTCGTAAGGTAACCCTGAACGTGTCCGCTAAGGGCATCAAGGTTATCGATGCTCGTGGCATCGATGCCGTTGTTGCAGAAATCATCGCACGCGGGGAGAAGATCTAGTAAATGGCATCCAAGGCTAAGGACCTCCGTCCTATCATCAAGCTCAAGTCCACTGCTGGCACCGGTTACACCTACGTGACCCGTAAGAACCGCCGCAACAACCCCGACCGTATGGTGCTGAAGAAGTACGACCCCGTCGTCCGCAAGCACGTTGACTTCCGAGAGGAGCGCTAAGAATGGCTAAGAAGTCCAAGATCGCTCGCAACGAGCAGCGCAAGGTCATCGTCGCTCGCTACAACGAGAAGCGTATCGCGCTGAAGAAGACCCTGATCGACGAGAACGCTACCCCCGAGGAGCGCGAAGCAGCACGCGTGGCACTGCAGAAGCTGCCCCGCAACGCTTCCCCCGTTCGCGTGCGTAACCGCGACCAGATCGACGGCCGTCCCCGCGGTACCTTCCAGAAGTTCGGTATCTCCCGCGTGCGGTTCCGCGAGATGGCACACCGTGGCGAGCTGCCCGGTATCACCAAGTCCAGCTGGTAAATCTGGTATTTTAGTTCCTAAACGGTTTTCCGTCGTCACCGACGGTCACTCGCTTTAGACTCAAACCTTAAGTCTCTGGAAGGGGCACCCTAATGGCTAAGAACCGTACCGAACTCGTTGCAGAGGTTGCAGAGAAGTCTGGCAAGAGCCAGGCAACCGTGAATGCAGTCCTCGATGCAGTGTTCCAGGTTTTCGAGTCTTCCGTCTCCAAGGGCGAGAAGATCACCATCCCCGGTTGGATGGCAATTGAGCGTACTGACCGTGCAGCTCGTACCGGCCGTAACCCGCAGACCGGCGAAACCATTCAGATTCCCGCCGGTCACGGCGTGAAGCTGACCGCAGGCTCCAAGCTGAAGGCAGCAGTCGCTAAGAAGAAGTAATTCTTGAGACTTTGAATCTGATGAAAGACCCTCACCTTTACGGTGAGGGTCTTTTGTTATGTCGAATGCTATCTCTTGGTCTAAGTGTATGTGGCGGGGGTATAGCGAGGTGGGGCTGGGAAGGTGCACGCGGTGGGGCGTGTGCAAGGTGGGTATTTAGAACCCTAACCTTCAACTCGAGCTATAAAACACAGAATGTAGCCCGTTTTCACAGGAGAAGCTATGATGTACTACAGAAAAAATAAAGAAAATTTATACATTTGGGCAGAAAGCTATGCATAAGCTGAGCAAAAAACCGCGAATATGAAACCCCGCTGGGAAAAATACTTATACACCGCCGTCTGGGCACAGCTTAAACACAGCAAACTAAAGCTCAATCTTAGACTCACACCCTAAGCTGGAGTCACCGGCTAAGGAAAAGCCACACACAATACACAACGGCACCAACCCAGCCGGAAAATCAACCATACAAACCCCGGACGACCGACCCTCCGGGACGCACAAGGAGAACCACCTCATGGCACGCCCCGCTCAGCGTACTTCCGCGCAGCACACCAACCACCGCCTCCGCACCGGCGCGGTAGCACTGTCCATCGCAGCAATCGCAGCACTCGGTCTGAGCGCCTGCGGTACTCAGAACACCTCCAGCCCGGCACCCACCGCCACTGCAACCGCCAAGGCATCCTCCAGCGCTGACGCAGCAGTCAACGCAGGCAACGGCAAGGTCACCGTTAAGGCAAGCGACGCAGCCTCCCCGAGCGCCACCGCAAGCAGCTCCCAGGGCACCGTCACCGTCACCGAAG
>NZ_CALJRY010000259.1 GCF_937976295.1 uncultured Rothia sp.
ATTGCTGGCCTGCGCCAATGAGAGCGGATGCTGTAGGGCTCTTCTGGGACGACACGCCGCCGCCCCGCGTCAAGGCCGTCAAGGAGCGCGAGCGCATTGTGCCCCCGGAACCCACGTGGTTGGACCCGGGGTACCTGCCGGGGCTGGAGCAGGCCAAAGCGTGGCCATTCCACAGTTTCACGGACCACGAGCTTACCGAGGCTGTGCTGGAGCAGCAGCCGCTGTTCTTTGACGTGGAGTGCTACCCGAATTACTTCCTGGTCAGCTTCCTGCAGCACAAGACGGGGCGGGTGCTGTGCTTTGAAATGTACGAAGGGCAGCCGCTGGACATTCCTAAACTGCGGTGGGTGATGGGGACGTTCCTTACCGTGGGGTTCAACTCCCTGCGCTATGACTGCCCCATGATTGCCCTGGCGTGCGCAGGTATGGATACGCAGACGCTGTACGAAGCGACGCAAGCCATCATTGTGCACGAGCAGCGCGGGTGGCAGGTGCTGCAGCGGTACGGCCTGCAGCAGCCAAAGTGGAATACCATCGACTTGATTGAGGTGGCCCCCCTGGAAGCGGGTCTGAAGAGTTATGGGGGGCGGGCAAACAGCCCGCGCATGCAAGACCTGCCGTTTTTGCCCGGCACCACGCTGACGGCAGACCAGATGCTGTGCGTGAAGTACTACAACGTGGCGGGGGACTTGACGGCCACGCAGCGGCTGTATGAGGTGCTGGTGCCGCAGCTGGAGCTGCGGGCCAAGATGAGCGCGGAATGGGGGCTGGACCTGCGCAGCAAGAGCGATGCACAGATTGCCGAGGCGATCATTGGCGCGGAGTACACGCGGCACACCGGGCAGCGGCCGCAGAGGGCCGAGGTGGACGCTGGGGGCGTCGTTAGGTACTGGGCACCCCATTACCTACGATACGAAGGTGAACAGCTGCAGGGGCTGCTACAGCAGATTACGCAGGCCGATTTTCGTATTGCCGAGAGCGGTAAGGTGGAAATGCCGGACGTAATGAAGAAGGCCCGCATACGGCTGGGGCGAACCATCTACAAGCTGGGCATCGGCGGCCTGCACAGCATGGAGAAGGGCATGACGCACTATGCCGATGAGGGGCATGTGCTGGTGGACAAAGACGTCACGTCCTACTACCCAAGCATCATTCTCGGCCTGGGCCTGTACCCACCGCAGCTGGGCAAGGATTTCCTCACGGTCTACAAGGGGATTGTGGACCAGCGCGTGCAGGCCAAGAAGAACGGCGACAAGGTAACGGCCGACAGCCTCAAGATTACCATCAACGGTAGCTTCGGCAAGTTCGGCAATCGGCATAGCATCCTGTACAGCCCGCAGCTTCTCATTCAGGTGACGCTGACGGGGCAGCTGTGTTTGCTGATGCTGGCAGAGAGGCTGGAGGCGGCAGGTATCAGCGTCGTGAGCGGGAACACGGATGGTGTGGTTATCAAATGCCCCCGGCACCTGCAGGACACCATGCAAGCCATCACCCACCAGTGGGAGCAGGACACCGGCATGGAACTGGAAGAGACCCGGTACGCGGCGTACATTGCACGGGACGTGAACAATTACATTGCCATCAAAGAGGACGGCAGCACCAAGGAGAAGGGCATCCTGGTGTTCGCGGACGGCAAGAGTGCCCGCAGCCTGCACAAGAACCCGTCCGGCAATGTGGTTATCTACGCCATCCGCAGATGGCTGCTGGAGGGGGTGCCGCTGCGGGACACCATTGATAATCACATGGTGCCGGCCGACTTTTTGTTCGTGCGCAAGGTGAGCGGCGGGTGCGTGAAGGTGTGGGGTGATGGGCGCACGGAGTACCTGGGCGGTAACGTGCGCTGGTATTACGGCACCGACACCGGGAACATGATTTACGCCAAGAACGGCTTCCTGGTGGCGGATACCGAAGGGGCAGTTCCTGCGATGGAAATGCCCCAGGAAATACCCCAGGATCTTAACCGTGACTGGTACTACCAGCGCGCCATTAAGACCCTGGCCACCATGGGCATCAGTTACTGAAGGTGCAGCATGAGGGGCAGTGCCGAGCCCCTGCCACCATCGGCGTTCTGGCTGCGGTAGTTGATGCCGATGAACTTGCCGTTGACCTCGTGCTCACCCCAGCTTTCGCTGTGCGCGGCGGGGTAAGTGAAGCCGTACTGAGTGCCGTTCAGGATGCTGCCGATTTTCCACGTGCCGCTGACCGGGGTGAACTCTACGAAGTAGGTTTCCCCCTTGTTGAATGTCACGGGGGAGTCCCGGAATGTCTGGTTCAGCCACTCCTGCCTTCCAATCTGGTGCGCCCCCTGCGGGTACGTGGT
>NZ_CALJRY010000260.1 GCF_937976295.1 uncultured Rothia sp.
AGCGAATAGAAAAAGAAAATGCACATCACTGCATTGATGTGTATTTTTCTCTAAAACCCCCGTGTGGGAGTTCTTCGGAAGTAGTTTATGTGGTGAGATATCGCTATCCTAGCACCTTTTTCCAGGTATATAGCGGCTAAAGCTCGATAGTGTGGCGTAAATAATGAGATTTTTCCTTCATGTAAATGCAGATAAAGAAATGCCTAGTCGAGGTATTCTGGCGCCTTAAAGTAAAGATTTAAATTTTGCTCATCTTTGCATAAAATGATTTGCATCACAAAGGTTATTTTATTCATAAAGTAACTCGAAAGGGTGCTAGAGTATCTCACGGTGCGTACCCGTGCATGCACATTGTGGAACCAATTCACAGCCCACACAATGCACCACACCTCACTCTTCCGTATTCACTCGTACCGAACGCACGTCCTCAACACGAGTCGGCAACGCTACGCCGCACCGTGCGCACCCGGTACCACTCACCTCAAGGACGTCCATGCTTCGCATTGCTCGCCCCTCGCAGGCACGCTCCTCACAGCGTTCCCTGCTGAGCTTCGTCACCGCAACCTGCCTGCTCTCGGCAAGCGTGATCCCCGCTGTGGCAGCACCCACCGCGCAGGCCACCCAGCCCAAGGTATCTGCGGCGGCACAGGCTTCTAATACCGCCCAGATTTCCAATACCGCGCAGTCCACCCAGTCTGCGCCCGTGGTATACAACCGCTTCATCATCACCTACACCGATGAGGCGAAGAACGCCGCCTCCGCCGACGCCACCGCAGACCAGATCGACTGGTCCGCAGCCGCCGGCACCCAGCAGGCAACCTGGAGCGACGCTCTCTACGCGGGCATCACCTCCGATGTGCAGAGCATTGACGAGCTGCTGAACATTAAGACCAGCTACGTCCGCTCCACCGCGCTGGATGCCAGCGTGGTCACCACCTCCGAGGAGCTCACCCCCGCCCAGGCGCAGCAGTACATGAACGCCCTGAGCGCGAACTCCAAGGTCGCCTCCGTCTCGCCCGATATGCGCCGCTACGCCACCGTGGATAACACCGCAGAGACCGTCAAGATTAACGACCCGAAGATGAACCGCATGTGGTCCCTCACCGGTGAGAAGGGCGTCTCCGCGCTGGAGGCGTGGGGCGCCACCCGCGGCAAGGGCGTGACCGTGGCGGTGCTGGACTCCGGCATTACCGCCCACCCGGACCTGGATGCTAACGTGCTGCCCGGCTACGACTTCATTGCCGAGTCGGCGTTCTCCAACGACGGCGACGGCCGCGACTCCGACCCGACTGACGCCGGCAACTGGACCGTAGACAACCAGTGCTTCACCGGTTCGAAGGCGACCGCCTCCGATTGGCACGGCACCCACGTGGCGGGTACTATCGCCGCTATCGCGAACAATAACGAGGGTATTGCCGGTGTGGCACCCGAGGCGAAGATTGTGCCCGTGCGCGTTCTGGGCGCCTGCGGCGGCTTCGACTCGGACATTACCGACGGCATTATTTGGGCCGCCGGTGGTAGCGTGCGCGGCGTTCCAGTAAACCAGAACCCCGCCCAGGTCATTAACATGTCCATCGGTAGCGAGGGCACCTGCACCACCCCGTACCGCCAGGCGATTGCTCAGGCGAATAAGCGCGGCTCCATCGTGGTCGTCGCGGCGGGCAACAACAACTTTGACGCCTCGAAGTCCAGCCCCGGCAACTGTGAGGACGTCATCACCGTGGGCGCAACCGATAAGAACGGCAAGCGCTCCTACTTCTCCAACTACGGCTCCCGCGTGGACGTGAGCGCTCCCGGTGGCGACCGCCGCTACTGGGGTGGTGGTATTCTCTCCACCCTGAACGCCGGTAAGACCGCTCCCGGTAAGGCCGACTACGCCGAGTACCAGGGCACTTCCATGGCGGCACCGCATGTTGCCGGTATTGTGGCGCTCATGAAGGCGGTCGACCCGAAGCTGACGTACGCTCAGGCGAAGAAGGCTCTGCAGTCCACCTCTCAGGGTGTTGAGTGCGACCAGTCCGCGTGCGGTTCCGGCATTGTGAATGCGGCGCGTGCGGTTCAGCAGGTCCGCTCCGACCGTGAGGCTGCCGATGCTGCCGCGGCTGAGGCGGCACGCAAGAAGGCTGAGGAGGAGGCCGCACGTAAGAAGGCAGCTGAAGAGGCAGCTCGCAAGAAGGCTGAAGAGGACGCCAAGCGTCAGCAGGCCCCCGCGCCTAAGGTAACTCCGGCACCTAAGGCTAGCCGACCGGTCACTCGCCCGTCCCGCCCGGTCACTCGCCCCTCGTACCCGTCGCGTCCGCGTCACGGCCACACTCCCCGTTACCGCTCGTGG
>NZ_CALJRY010000261.1 GCF_937976295.1 uncultured Rothia sp.
GGAGTCCGCGGTGGTGCATCCGGGCGGGGTCGGGGGTGAGTCCGATTTCTTCGCTCACTTCACGGCAGGCGGTCTGTAGCGGGGTTTCCCCCGGCTCGGGTTTGCCGCCGGGCATCATGAACCCGTCGCTGCCTTGCTTGCGCACGGTGAGTACGAGCCCGTCCCGGTTGCGGATTGCTACGGCGCACACGTTCACGACGTGGTGGGTGCTGTCGATGGCGCTGTGCTCGGCGGGGTTTTGGGCGGAAGTATTCGGGTTCGTCTGCATGGTCTCCACCCTAACACCTACACGTTTCAGATTCTCATCCCGACCATGTGTTACGTGTACTTCGCTTGACAGGCACAAACTTTTTGGAGGTGAAGAGCTGGACGTAAAGAGCCGTCGGCTCCCCTTCTCAGGGGAACCGGCGGCTCTTCGTATATCGGCTATATCAAGCGGTTCAGCTTACTTCGAAGCCTTAACCTCAATGCCGCTCACGTCAATCTGCTCCAGCGGAATGAGGCGGTCACGAGTGACCACGCGGTGCGCCAGCCAGACCGCGATAACCACGGGCAGACCGATGTAGGAGCTAAGCACGCCAGCCCAGTCACCGTTCAGGAACGCCTCATAGTTCTGGCCACCAATAACGACCAGGCACATAAGGAAGGCAATAATCGGACCCGCGGGGAAGAACGGCGCCACGTAGGGCAGATCCTCCAGGCTGTTGCCCTGCTTCAGGTATGCGCGGCGGAAACGGTAGTGCGCCACGGCGATACCCACCCAGGTGATGAAGCCAGCCAGACCGGACACGTTCACCAGCCACAGGTACGCACCATCCGGCGAAAGTAGCGCGGCAATGAAGCCGACCGCACCGATAGCTGCGGTTGCCAGCAGCGCGTTCATGGGCACGCCGCCGGAGTTGATGCGGGCGAACATCTTCGGCGCCTTACCCTCCTGGGCGAGCGCGAAGAGCATACGAGCCGAAACGTACAGGCCCGAGTTACCAGCAGAGAGCACTGCGGAGAGAATCACGGCGTTCATGACGGCTGCCGCGAAGGCGATGCCCGCACGCTCGAAGATGAGGGTGAACGGGGAGATGTTGATGTTGCCGTCTGCAGCGGTGAGCAGGTTCGGGTCGGTGTAAGGAATCAGGAAGCCGATGACGACCATCGCGCCGATGTAGAAGAGCATGATGCGCCAGAACACGCTGATCAGTGCGCGGGGCACGTCGCGGCGGGGGTTCTCAGATTCACCAGCTGCCACACCAATCATTTCGGTGCCCTGGAAGGAGAAGCCTGCAACCATGAAGATGGCGAGTACGGCGGGTGCGCCGCCAACGAAGGGTGCCTCACCGACGGTCCAGTTGGAGAAGCCCGGGGAGCTACCGCCCAGGATGCCGAAGATCATGGCGATACCTGCGATGAGGAAGACAACCACGGTCACGACCTTGATGGTGGCGAGCCAGAATTCGCTCTCACCGTAGGAGCGTGCCGAGAGGGCGTTGATGCCGGTCAGCAGCACGAGGAATCCTGCCGCCCACACCCAGGATGGGACGTCCGGGAACCAGTACCTCATCACCTCGCCGACAGCGACGAGTTCGGCGGCAACGGTAATCGCCCAGTTGAACCAGTAGTTCCAGCCCATGGCAAAGCCGAAGGACGGGGACACGTAGCGTGCCGCGTAGGTCTGGAATGCGCCGGGGACGGGCAGGTGCGCAGCCATCTCGCCGAGGGACTGCATGAGGAAGAGCACCATCATGCCGATGAGGGCGTAGGCGAGGATTGCGCCGCCGGGGCCTGCGGTGGAGATGGTCTTACCGGAGGCGACGAAGAGGCCGGTGCCGATTGCGCCGCCGATTGCGATCATCTGCATGTGGCGGGCGGAGAGGCCTCGCTTCAGTTCACCCTCTGCGGGGGTGGCTTCCGATGCAGCGCCGGAAGTCTCTGTAGGCTGTGCCATGTCAGGTCTTCTTTCTGAGGCTATTGCTTCGTGCGTTTGCTAGCGGTTTAGTCTGGTGTCCAGTCTAGTCTTGCTGTGCGTGGTGCCGCCGAAGGTTTGGCCTGCGGTCAAGAAATTCTTTAATCATAAGGATTTCTTACGTACCGTAAGTTTTTCTAATCTGAGGGTCAATCCTACCCGCTTTCCCCGCCCTTTTCCACCCCAAAACCACAAAAACACAGAAAAACACAGGAAAACCCTCCCGCACCGCCTCATCACAAGCGGTACGGGAGGGTTCCATATCAGGCTCGTTCGCCCGGTTTATTCAACTTATTCAGCTCACCCGGCTTTAGTCCGCCAGGTTGTGGAACGACACGTTCGTGGGGTGCTCCACGGTACGGGAAACGGTGCAGTCCTTCTGCTCGCTGAGCTGAATCAGACGGTCCACCATCTTCTGCGCCTTGGCGCCCTGCTCATCCTCGGGGAATCGCACATCAAAGTCCACCTCAACGTCGTCGAGGCGCACCGCACCGTCTTCGGTCTGCTTCAGCGCCGAGGCGAGCACCTCGAACACCTCGGGGGTGGCGCGGCGGGAGGTGCCCGCGTCCACGTCCACGGAGGAGCAACCGGCAATCGCTGCGAGCAGCAGCTCGACGGGGGTCAGCAGACCCTCACCCACACCGAAGTCGAGGGTCGCACCATTGGCACCGTAGGCGCGGTAGCGCAAGCGGTCGATGCGCTCGATCTTGGTCTGGCGGTAGTTTTCGAGTTCACGGCGTTCCTGCTGGCGCGAATACACCTTCTTCTGCTCTTCTGCGGTGTTCTGGGAGGCATTCTGTTCAGCCATTGAGGTTCCTTTCGGGTTGCCTGCGCGGTCGCTAGGTTATTCAGCGCCGCCGTGTTTAGTGTCGTTGTTTAGTGTCATTCACTATAAGCGTGTTTCTCATATTTTATTCCCGGACTCTTTTTCTGCTCGGCCAACCGGCCTCTCCTATACACTGGAAAGCCGCGGCGGGCGTTATCTATGACCCGCTTACAGGCAGACGAGGCATTTCACAGAACGTAACGCATACGAGGAACCCACTTATGGCACAGACTCCCAAGCTACAGGGCGCTAAACTTCAGCGCGCTAAGCTTCAGGGCACTCGATTTAAGGGAACAGGCGCGCAGAATGATTTCCGCTTGGCTGTTGCGGATTCTTCCGTGGTGATGCTCGGTATCGCTGTGCTGGGTTTGGGTTTGGGTATTATCCTCAGCGCGCACGGTCTGCCCATCTGGACTGCGCCGCTGCTCTCTGCCCTAGTTTTTGCCGGTTCGGTGGAGTTCCTGATGGTGGGCATGGTCAGCGCTGGCACGCCCCTGGCGTCGATTGCGTTGACGGTGTTCCTGGTGAATGCGCGCCATCTGGTGTACGGGCTTTCCTACCCGTTGCACAATGTGAAGGGTTTCTGGGCTAAGGCTCTGGCGATTCACACTCTGTGTGATGAGGCGTTCGCGCTTAACTCCGGTCCCGACCGTAATGAGCGTTCGGGCGCTCGCATTCTGTGGGTGAACGTGCTGATTTACGTGTCGTGGATTCTGAGCGTTGTCCTCGGGTATGTGCTGGGCGCGAGCTTCCTGAGCAGCTTGAAGGGCGTGGATTTTGTGATGGTGGCTATCTTCACGGTTCTTGCGATGGACGGCTACCGCGCTAACCCGGATCGCGTGACGGCACTGTTTGTTGCGGTTTCAGCCGCGGTTGCGCTGATTTTTGCGCCGTCCTCGTTCCTGGTGGTGGCGTTGGGTTCGTATGTGGTGCTGCTGCTGGCGCGTTTCCCGGTGGCGAAGCGCCGCGGTACGCTGCCGCATCGTACTGTGCCTGAGGTGGCGCCTGAGGCTGAAAACGCCGCGGAGACCCCCTGCATCGCCGTAGAGAGCCCTGACACTGCCGCTACCGCTGATGCGCCCGCTTCCACACAGCGATAAGGACGTTACATACGTGCTCAAAACCCGTTAGGATAGATGAGTGGAGCTTCGCTCCCCCTCTTTCTATTTCTAGGATTCGCATAGTGCCTCCCGCGCGAACCTGCACGGAGGCTCCCAGAGGTTGAGGTACCCCATGACTCAGATGAAAGACACCGCTAAGGAAACTAGCGACGCAGAACGCTGTGCCGCCCCGGAGTAACACCGCACCGGGAGCGGCATCACCCGAGGTAACACACGAGAACTACTGACGCGCGCAACTACCCGCGCAGAAAACTTGCGCAAAACAACTTGCACTGAAAACCCACGCAGAAAACTCGTGCAGGAGGAACGGCCCTCCGCCTCCATGTTTCGCGGCTTTCATCAACTCACGTACCTACCGCACTACTTAGTACCCACTCCTCTCTTCGGCTGGGTTCTCCCTACCCTTTTCCGCGGATGCTTTCAGGTTTCACAGTTGCTTTCGCAGCTTCACCCGCACGCCTCGTTCAGGGTTCTTCCGCTCTTTTCGGGTTCTTTCGCTGAGTATGTGCAGAAAGAGAAAATCTTCATGAACAGTGAAGTGACCACCGGCTATATTCTTGCCGCAATTCTTGTGGCTGCGGGTATTACGTTCCTGCTTCGCCTGCTTCCCTTCGGTCTGAAGAAGGCGCTGGCTGGCTCCGAACTTTTGGATGCGCTCAGCCACTGGATTCCGCTCGGTGCCGTCGCGCTGCTTGCCATCTATGCGGTGGCGAAGATTGATTACTCCTCGTTCGCTACGGCGGCGCCGTATCTGGCGGGTCTGGTGGTGACCGTGGGTGTGCACCTGTGGCGTAAGAATATGGTGTTGAGTATGGTGGCGGGTACCGTCACCTGCGTTGTGCTGGCTAACTGGGTTTTCTAGGGGGTCACGATGAGCATTTCTAAGAAGTCTGTTTCTTCCCCCGCTGTTTCTTCCCCCGCTGTTTCTGCTGGTCACCCCGCACCGCAGCACGCGAGCCAGCCCGCACCTCAGCGGGCAACCCAGCAGCAGGTTGAGCAGGTTATTGCCTCCGCTCTTCCGCTGACCGGCATGATTCCGGTAGTGGAGGCGACCGCCTCCCCCAATGCGCAGGGCTCTCAGCCCCCGCGCGAGAGCGGTTTTGCGGAGGCGATGCGCGTTGCCGGCGTAATTATGCTTGGCCTGTTCTTTGTCGGCATTGGTCTGGGCGTGCTGGTGCACAGTTACGGCCTGCCGTTCTGGGTGGCTCCCCTGCTACCTGCCGTTGTTTTTGCCGGTTCGGTGGAGTTCGTGCTGATTGACATGATCTCTACGCATGCGTCGCTGTTCTCTATTGCGGTGATGACTCTGCTCATTAATTCGCGCCACCTCATGTACGGTCTGTCGTACCCGATTGAGCGTGTGCGTGGCGGGTTGGCGAAGTTCTACACCGTGTACACCCTCATTGATGAGGCGTACGTGCTGAACACCGGGCCGGACCGCCATAAGCTGCGTGCCTCCCGCATCCTGTGGATTCACGCGGGCCTGCACCTGAGTGTTCTGGCGAGCGTAACGCTCGGTTACGTGTTGGGTTCGAGTTTCTTGAGTGAGCTCAAGGGCGTGGATTTTGTGATGACGGCGCTCTTTGCGGTGCTCGCTATCGATGCGTATCGCAGTTCTCAGGACCGCACGACTGCCGCCATTGCGGGTGCGTCCGCTGTGGTTGGTCTGGTGTTGGCGCCGCAGTCGATGCTGCTGATTTCGATGGTGGTGTACATTCTGCTGTTGGTCTCGCGTTTTGTGGTGGCGAAGCACCGCGGCACCCTGCCGGAGCATATGCTGGTCGCTGATGAGCAGCCCGCCGAAGCCTCCGAAACCTCCGAAGCCGCCGAAACCTCAGGCGCTCTCGGTCAGCCCGGCGCCTCCACGCACTAGCGTCTTAATGCAGTAAAGCGCCCCATAGTAAAGCGCCCCGCCCACCCGAAATACCGGGTGGGCGGGGCGTTATGCTGTC
>NZ_CALJRY010000262.1 GCF_937976295.1 uncultured Rothia sp.
CGCTGAGAGCTGACGGTCATCACCCATCACGCGTACTAGCGCGCCGCGCTCACGAGCGATGTGTACCAGCGCGTCAAAGTCACGGGTGGATACCATGCCGGCTTCGTCGATGAGGAGCACGTCACCGGGGCCGATACTCAGCGGTCCCGCTTTCGCCCCATCCGTATTCGCAGCCAGGACCTTTGCCACGGTATCGGCGCCGATACCTAGCTCATCGCTCAGGACCTTCGCCGCTGCAGCGGTCGGTGCCATACCGATAACGCGGCCGCCGGCAGCTTGGATTGTCTCCACGGCAAGAGAGACAGAGGCGGTCTTACCGGCTCCAGCGGCACCAATACCCGCTACGAGTAGACGGTCTGATAGAGCGAACTCGCGCGCCAACGCTTCCTGGCCAGCCGGAAGGGAGAACCCCTTTTCCGCCAACTGTTCGCGGCGCTCAGCAACCTTCTGCTCAAACACGTCAGCCGTCGCTGCAGGGAGCACAGGCGTGGTTGCCGCATCCAGGATCCGCAGCTCAGCGTCTACCATCTTCTGCGTCGTCAACAACTCAGAATCACGACGTACAAAGCTGCTGGTGCCATCTGCTCGCAGGAACTGAGGCGCTACCAGACGCTTATTCTCACCGCTCAGACGCAGAACCTGCTCATCGAGGGCACGGTAAATAGCACCGCTGATACTCTCATCGGTGCTCTGATGACCTTTACTATCAGGGCTGACAGGAAGACCCACCTCACGCAGATAACGAATCGTCTCAGCCTCAACATGGGAGCGGCGGAACACGGCCCGTGTGGCAGTCACCCGGTCAAGAATCTGCTGCGCATGCTCTTCCGGGGTGCGAGAAAGGAACTCAGCCTGCACCTGCTCACGCTTGGTGCGGGCCTGCTCACTTGCGGCTTGAAGGTGCTCCCGAAGCTCCGATTCGGTCGGAATAATGACCTCACCGGAAACGGACTGCGCCTGCGATACCCACTGCTCATGAAGATCTTTCAGGCTCTTCGCCTCACCCTTCTGCGGGCGAGTAGCCAAGGTCGCCTGCTGTGCAAGCTCCAGCAGCGCTTTACGTCCTGGCGCATGCCCATGACGCTCCACATACTCGCTTGTTAGGCGCTCTAACTCAGCAGAAATCTCAGAACGACGGGCGCTGAAATGCTCAATCATGGACCGGTCAATACCGGCAATTTCCATCACCGGTGACGTACCGCCCTTAGAGGAATCAGGCACACACACTAGGCCCAGCTCAGACTCCAGGTACTCCGCTAGTTTCGCGTTATACAGCTCAGATGCTGCTACGTTCCACTGATATAACGTGCGTCCGTCAATAGCGGACCACTGCCCATCTGCGCCTTTCACTCGGTTAGAAATCACCAGGTGATCGTGCAGATTCGGGTCTCCTGAACGCGAGTCCCAGTGCCTGAACTTGGTGGCAATCAGACCGTCTTCAATGTCAATCTGACGGACGCCGTTACGGCCACGACGGGTCATGACTACCTGGTCTTCTAGGAACTTTACGACGTCTCCAATGGCTGCTTCATGCGCTTTCTGCACACCCTCGCGGAGGGTTTCATCGCCTAGACCCCAGGCCAAGGACACGCTCTTTGGCGGCGTGAAAACCATGTCGAATCCGGCTACAGAGTTGCTTTGTGGCTTGGATTCACGGGCGATAAAGGAAACCAGTTGCTTATCGGTGGGTTCTACACCGTGCTGTTCACGGTACATGACAGCGCCCACACGGTGACGGATTTCTTTCATCTCTTCAGCGGTCGGGTCGGTGTGCTTGGTGTCGCGGAAGCGGCGGACTTCCTCCTGAACTGCGCGGGTGAATTCGGTGGAGCCGTCACGCTGTGCGTGCAGGTTTGGGGCGACGTTCTGTTGAAAGTGCTCATCAATGGCACGCTGTGCTGCGTATTTTGCTTCGGTTGCTTCGTGCTCGAGAAGGCGGTAGTTTGCCATGAATTCGGCGCGGTCTGGGCGCTGAGTTTCAGGGTTCTTGAGGTATTCACCCTTGGTCACGGTGTAGCCTGCTGCACGGTAGCGTGCCAAGTACTTTGAAACCATCATCTGCGACGGGACACGACCATAAAGGTGCTCCAAATCGGAACAAATTTCCTGCTGAGTCTTGCCCTCACGGGTACCCTCAATAATCAGATAAGCACGCTCAGCAGCCCGCTGATGCACTTTCTCCCACGCCTCAGAACGTACAGCATCGTACATCTCAGGGGTGGACTGCTGAAGCAGACTCGTCACCTCATCAGTATCTAAAGGGGTGAACTTGTGCCCAAAAAGCACGTCCATCTGAGCCTCAGAAACGTTCCCCTCAAGACCCAATTCAGCAGCACCAGCACCGACCCACTGACCCGGAGGCATACCCTCCACGGTGTAATAATCGCCCAACTCACGGTCACTAGAGCGCAGAACATCACCGGTCGCTACCTCATGCGTGTAGTACCGGTAGCCCTCTCCAGCGGTGAGCTTATGGACGGTCAGCATACCTTCATTCTACCCTTGAACCTTATTGAGAACAACTCAAAATAAAACCCTGGCTTATTTGATGCATGAGGTGTGACAAAAAGTAAGCGAAGCGTTCAGCTCCTCAGCGTGCGAGGAACGAGCACACCTTGGAGGAAGCTGCTGAACGAGACGCGGTTTTGTCCGACACGGGGTGTGTCGCGCTCATCCACAGGCGGCGCCAGTGTGCATGATGAGCCCTGCCTCTCTTGGAGGGAGCGAAGCGGAAGGAAAGAGAGCAGGGATCATCATGCATTCTAGGCAGCGAAGGGGTGGGAAGACGCGCACACCTCGTGTGTCAGGAACGGGGTATGAGAAGGGAGCGAAGCGGAATGAATCATGCGTCCGGTGCTGTCCACAGGTGGGTGCAGGTGACCGGCTGATGCGTGCCAACTGTGGGAGAGCGAAACCGGCGGCTGCGCCGCCGGTTTTCCCGTCACCGGTGACGGGAAAAGTCGCGCGCCTTATCCCTTAGCCTGTAGTATTTATAGTGACAAATGCAATGAACGGCCCCTAATAGTTCATGAGCATCATTGAGAACAGACGCCCCGAACCTCAGTTGAGGTTCGGGGCGTCTGTTGCTGTGTGGGCACTAGGGGGTAGTGAATGGGTTGCCGTGACCTGGCCTGCTGAAAAATTGAGAGCTTCAAGGTTAAACTAGAGACTAAAGAAATACCCTTCCCCTCCTTTAGGACGAAAGGACACCCTGATGACTCGATCGCCTCGTAGCGCGGCTGCACGCCGCGCCCGTGAGAACGCCGCCGCCTTCGCAGAGCGTGAAGCGAAACTGCTGACCTTGGCTGAAAAATTCTTCGCTCTGGAAGCTGATAGCCCGGCGGCAAAACTGGAAGCCGACATCAAGGCACAGGAGAAGAAGCTCGCCGCTCTACGTGAGAAGCTTGCATCCGCCCGTGTAGAAACTCAGCAGCACCTCGCCGCGCCGGTCGCCGAAATGAAGACATTGAAGGTTTCTACCGATGAAATCGCGGCGCGCCTCGGCCTCACCCGCTCTGAGGTGAACGCGCTGCTGCGCGCCGCCGCTGCCAAGGCTGACACTGAATCTGAAGGCGAGTAACGCTCGTGGGCACCGCATACCAAGGCAATCAGAAAAGAAGCCTGAAACCTTACGTGCACCGTAGCAAGCGCCGCGGCACCAACGAACGCCAAGGCGTCGACATCCGTGACGTCCCTAAAGTCCAGCCCGGCAATTATTCGCTCTTCCTGCTGCTGAATCAGGCGTTATCCTACCGCTTCTCCCCCACCGGTGAGAACGGCGAGCCCATCACCGAATGGGTGCAGACCGAACCCCGCAGCACCTTGCGCCTGGTTGCTGGAACCATCCAGCCCACCGGCGCAGATGAGCCCCGCCGGATTCTACCCACCGGCAAGTACGCACGCGCCGCGTTCCTGTGGCTTATGCTCGCTACCGCGAAGCATCAGTCACCGAAATTCTCTACCGAATCATTCCTAGATTTCCTCTATAAGTTTTACTCCCCTGGCACCGCGAAGTTCACCCCGGAGCAAGAAGCTGAAGCCATTGAACAGCTCCACGCCCTGCTCGCCGTGCAGGTTGAAGCTGTCCTGACTGGCCCGACCCCTGACGGGAACCTAGTCAAGAAAACCTACCGCTTCGCTCTATCGTCAAGCGCCGATTGGGTCTACTCGTCCTCTGGTGCACCGCTGCTGACTGAATCAACCATCGTTCTAGCGCAGCCCTTCTACAATCACCTGGCCACCTTCTTTGTGGTCACCGGAACCGGACCCGCACTCATTCAACTCGCGGAAAAAACACAGTCGCCGTTCACCCTGGACGCGCTCATCTGGGTCTCACATTTCACCTACCAGGCACGCCTCGCTCAGCGGTCTATCGGCCCGGTGAGCTGGGACCAGCTGCGCGAAATGTTCGCACCCGATCAAACGGATACTCGCTTCTTGAAGCGCACAAAGGCATCAGCATTTGAGCTGGCCAAGCTCGATAAGTTGATGATGCTTTCAGCCGAAATCATGGAAGGTCCTGTGCACGGGCTCATCTTCCACCCCGTGCCCTGCGACGCATTCCATAAGAGCATCATTGATAGCCGCTAAAGCAACAACAAAGAGGGGGTCTAATACACCAGGTGTATTAGACCCCCTCTTAACGTGTTTAGAAAAGCTGCGTCTGCCCCTCCATCACCATTCCGCGGCCTAGCCGGTCTACGGCGTCTTGATCGTACCCGTGGGCTAGGGTGAGCTCGCGTAACGCTCTAGAATCTGCGGCACGCTCGGCTCGACTGCGGCGAAGAAAAGCGAGGCCGTGCAAGTTGTCACGCCCGCGCGCCGCGCGTTCTCTCATGTTCTCAGAGTGATCGCCAAGGAAGAGGTGAGAATCTGAACCGATTTCGGCACGTACGCAGAGCGGGTTATCGCATAGATGAGTGACCATCTCCGCGGCTTCTACCTCGTCGCTGCCGAAGATAAAGGCGGCGGCGTATCGGTGGGCGCGCCACATTTTTTCGCCTGTCTCTGATTCGGGGTCTTTGACCCAGAACCTGCCGTAGCCGTCAGCGCCGATAGCTCCAACCCATACCCAGCAGGCGCCGGGCGTCTCGCCCTTGACGACCTTGTCCCAGAAGCGGCGGGTCTCTTCGCTCTGGCTAGTCTGCATCGGTGTACTCCGCGCCTGCGTATTTACCGATACGGTCAAGCACTGCATAGACGGTGTGGCGGCTACAGCCCATCTTGCGGGCGATAGCCATTTTGGGAACACCCATAGCCGCCAGCTGGCGCACTTCGCGCGCCTGCTCAGGGTTGAGCTTTGGGGCGCGGTCGTATTTGCCGGCTGCCCTGGCTATCGCGATACCTTCAGCCTGACGCTCTCTAATAATGGAGCGCTCCAGCTGTGCAACGGCGGCGAGAATCGTCAGCATGAACTCGCCCTGCGGCGTGTCGGTGTTCAGGGCGGGGTTGTCGAGGAATTCGACGTGTACGCCGCGGTCTTTGAGGCTCTGGACGGTATCGAGTAGGTCGCGGGTGGAGCGGGCGAGGCGGTCGGCGCTGGTTACCTGCAAGACGTCACCTTCGCGAAGGTATCGCATCATTTCTTGGAATTGGGGGCGGTTGCTGGTCTTGGCTGCGCTGACCTTCTCGATAAAGATTTTGTCGCACTCGACCTCGAGTGCTTCAAGTTGCCGCGCGATATTTTGGTCTACTGATGAGACGCGGGCGTACCCGACAATCTGACCGATAAATTCATCGCTGGATTGACTCATAACATCCAATTCCCCCTAGGTTTGCCTGTCAGGGTCAATTTTACCGGTTGACTACTTTATTACACAACCTGTCTTTGAAGCTGAAAAAATTGAGCAATTAGCAGAAT
>NZ_CALJRY010000263.1 GCF_937976295.1 uncultured Rothia sp.
CTCCTTTGCTTGGCTCCCGGGGTGTTTCTGGGAGGCTGGTGTGTTTTTTCTGGTGGGTTCTAGTTGAACTTGAACACACTAGATGTGAACTAGGATACACCTCAAAATGGCTTGTGAAGCGTTTATTACCTCTACATGCATCAAATTGTGGACATGTTCGCCCCTTATTCTTTTGCACGTTTTTCATTTGCACTCGGATTCAGCTTCTTTTCAGGTTCGATTGTTACTGTAAAACCATCTATTGAACATCTATCAAAAATACTGGGATACCGCATCGCACTGCTGAGGAGGAATCATGACCGCCGATAAGAACCAGCCCCTCGAAAATCAGCCCGTTTCCCCTCATCAGCGTGTTTTGAAGGTGGCACCGCAGGTTATTTACGGTCGTCCCGATCCGGATCTGATGCGCATCCACGCGGATGACGTTCAGGGAACTCTCCCCAATGGAGAATCGCCGGAGGAACACGGCGGCGAGCTGGTCGGCTACAGCCCCGTGCCGGTTCCTAACCGCAAGCCGGACACTGGCAGACGCGTAGTGGAGGCGCTGGCGTACCTAGCGTTGGCTATCGCGGCAAATCCATTCGCCTATATACTGGCAGGTCCTATTCTGGGCGAAGAAACCCTGGAATCTCTTTTTGTGGCATCCCTAGGATTTTTGATACTAAGCATCGGTATTCTTCCGCTGGTACTGTTCATTTTCTCCCTGTGGGCTCTCATCAATTTCTTAGGTGTGATGGTGCAGCTCATCTGGAGGCGTAAGGCCGAGGAGAAACTCACGTTCCGGCTGGTGTACGAGTGCGCCCCGCCCTCTGAAGCAAACCAGGAGAGCGACGCTTCGCCTCAGCAAGATGATGATATCGACCAACCGGTGATGGATCCTGGCCCCCTGCCCACTTCGTCCCAGAAGTCGGGAGCATGGTCTCTGTTCTTTGCCGTTTCCGTCCTGAATCCGTATATTGCGGCGGGGCTTCTCTCCGTTACGGCTTTGTTCGGGGCGGGACCGCTCATCGCGTCTCTCTTCCTAATGGCGAATACGGTGAGTGAAGGGCTCATGGGGATTCCCGGCATCATCTGGTGTATGGCATGGATTCTGAGCCTTGTGCGGCTTAACGAATCGGACGAGGCTTAGGCAGACTAGCCACTGGCTCAAAGAACTGGCTCAAAGAACAGCCGCGGGATGTAGACCCGCGTACTGAACACACACTTTAGACAACACAACAGACACATAACAGCAGACAAGCATTGGAGGAGGTTGCCGTGGCGGAGCATAGCGAAGCACCGAAAAACCCGCAGAACCCGACCGAGAAGAGCGGTAGCGAGTATCAGCCCCTGTGGGATATGGAGCAGCCCGCCCCCGAATACTCGGCTTTGCTTCTTCACGGAACGCCGGTTGCCGCACCGACCGGGGAGATTCCTGAGCCGGTGAAGGAGGTCCTGGCAATACAGAAGGCTCGTTCTGCATCCGCGTCTGCCGATACGGTTGCACCCACCCCGACAGCGCCCAGTCCTGATACGCCCGATTCTGCAGCGCCCGCTCTGTCGGTTTCTGCTCCCGCGCCGTCTGCGCAGGCTGCAAACTTTTTCCCTTCGGCGACAGGGTACCCGGTGCTGAATCGACCGCTGTATGGTCGCCCGGGTCCCACGATGCGCCGCATGTCCCCCATGGGCACGGATGCTGGCGCATCTGCATCTGCACACCGGCAGGCGCCAAGTATATTTCCCACCTGGCAGGATGGGAAAGTAGTGGGTACTCCGCGACCTATCGGGTATATCTCAGCAACTCCACTTGCGGGCAAGGTGCGCGGATTAGACCTGTGGAGGAAGGCCTGGCCTGAGCTCATCGCCCTCTTCTTCATTGGCGTGGTGTTTAATCCCCTGACTTATCTTCTGTTGGCTACCGTTACAGGGGACCCTCAGATCGGTGGGTATGTCTTCTACTACTTCTTGATGCTTTCTCTGCTGACGATGGGTCTTCCCATGTTCTTGTGGGGCGGTGCACTGTTTTTTGTGCTAGTCCGAGTTAGCCGAAAGTACCGGGCACTGAAGCGGGAGGCCATGCCGCTTGGGTCGTTCTGGTTCTATCTGGTGTACGACCGTCTGCCCAAGAACGACGAGGAAATGCAGGAAATCCTGGGTGCAACGTCTTCGATGTCTTCTGCGGCGGCTGCTCCCACCCTTGCGCCGCCGAACGCCCCAAACCACACGGATGCATCATAAAAGATTCCTCTGAATACCCCAGCTCCCGTAGCGCTGAACCCCCGGCGGTGTTATCACAGCAGTGTTAGCGCTTGTCCGGGGGTTTTCTCAGGGTTCGTTCGGCGGCTTTCAAGGGACTGCCCAGCGCGCGCTGGTACGGTGGTGCCACTAGGAGTATGTCTGGTGAGCGAAGGAGACGACCATGACAGACCGCCCCACTGCAAAGAATGAAGCCGCAAAGAGGGAAACTGCAGAGAAGGAAGAGGCGTACCAGCCCCTCTGGGACACCGACCAGTCCGTCCCGGAATACATGCTGCTACTCGTGAACCAGCAGTCATCGACAACGGAAGACGCTGAGCTATATGAAGAATCTGACGACGAAGACGAAGAGCTAGAGCACTCCGACCAGTATCCGGACCAACACCCCGACCCGGATTATGAATACGTCTACCCGGGTTCCCCTAAGCGCTACGACTCCGCTCGGAAGAACTTAGAAGACTTAGAAGATGAAGACGCTGAGCATGAAGAGGGCGAACCCGAAGACTCTCAAGACACCGACGACACCGACGATATCGAAGAGCCGGAAGACACCTCAGAAGACGCCCCGGCATACACCCCGGAAAATACTCACGAATCTCGCAAGGACGATGAGGCAAACCACCCGGTAGCGCTCGCCTCCGTAGAACAGCCTCAGCAAGAGCAGACCCAGGCTATGCAGAATCAGGCAACGCACGCCTACGGCGAGTACGTTCGGCTGGGATCCCTCGGCCTGAACCCGGGCGCTATTCTGCCGGTCGTTCCTGAGCCGTTCTTCGGCATCCCCGACTCGAAACTTATCGAAATGCGCCTGCTGGACCGCTCGCATGAATCCTCCGCGCCCATGCAGGCGTGCGCTGCCCACCTGAACCCCGTCAAAAATGAGGAGAACCCCACCTCGCGGGCGGCAAAGCAGCAACCGGTGGGCT
>NZ_CALJRY010000264.1 GCF_937976295.1 uncultured Rothia sp.
AAAATAGGGCTTTTTTGCCTTAAACACATTTTAAATTCCATCCGTGTAATTCACCTCGACGGTTGCACTCCTCCGCCAGGCCCCTCGCCGCTTTCAGCATGTGACGGGACTCAACCTGCACAGGGCGTTATGCGCTCTGTGCCTCGTGGTCTTCACGCTTTGCTCGAGCACGCTCAGCTTGCTCTCCATACAACTCCGGCGCAGGGTAGTAAATCTCAGCCAGAGCAAGCGCATGCGGAGGCGCCAGAGTCAGCGACGCCTCGCGTCCCGGGTTATCGATCCGCTCACGCAACCAGTCGGCGTCACGTTTGCCCGTACCGTAGAGCACCAACGCGCCAACAAGCGAACGCACCATGTGATGACAGAATGCATCAGCCACCACGCGTACATCGATAAGACCATTTTCTGCGCGAGAGAAGCTCAGCTCTCGCAGTTCACGAATCGTGGTTGCCCCTTCACGCGGCTTGCAGAAGGAGAGGAAATCGCGCAGACCCAGTAGCTGCTGTGCCGATTGGTTAAGATCAGCGCAATCCAGATGCTCAGGCACCGCCCAGGTGTAGGTGCGGTGCAGCGGGTTAAGCCCATCCGCCGCACCATCTGCAATGCGATAAACGTAGCGGCGACCGATGGCGGAGAAGCGCGCGTCAAAATCGAAGGGAACCTCAGCGACCCGGTGAATCTGAATAGCGCCCTGCAGAATACCGCGGACATTCTTCGGCAAGTTCAGCTGCTCTTCCGCATCGTAGAGGCAGCGTTGCAGAGCACCGGTGAGGCGGCGCCCCAGGGCAGCCGTCGGGTCGTCCTCTCCCGTTCGACCGTGCAGGCGAGCCCAATCCTCATCGTTCAAATCGCAATGCAGGGTCTGGGCTTCCGCATGCACACCGGCATCGGTTCGGCCCGCGACCACCACGCGGTGAGGTGCGCGCAAAATCAGTTCAAGGGCATTCTCAATGACCCCCTGCACCGTGACAAGGTTCGGCTGGGCAGCCCATCCGCTGAAAAGGGAACCGTCGTAGGCACAATCAATTCGCACGCGGTGCGTAGCAATGAAGAGCTGCTCTTCGTGATTCTCTAAAGTAGTAGCATTCTGCATTGGTGTGCCTTTCAGCGGTGATAGTGTACGAAAACATTGGCAAGGTTCGTGAAGCTTGGACGTCCTCAGGAACAGCTTCATCTTAAAGTATGCAGATACGCCAATCCGCCGCCCACAATAGTGGACGGCGGATTGACATATTTTAGGCTTAGCCTAAATCAGCTGGGATCCGTATTACTCGGAAACCTTCTGTGCTGCTGCGCCACCTGCGGGGGCGTAACCTGCAGCCTCTGCCGACTCAGCGGAGTCGAACCAGATTTCAGCCTTGGTGCTGGAGTACCAGCGGGAACCGGGCACGTGGTACTTCATGGAATCGGCGTTACCCTTAACCTCGAAGCCCTCGGGAGCCTCGCCGGACTCCAGGGGTGCGTGGGAACCTGCGGGCAGGCCCTCAGCTGCTTCAGCCTTGGGAGCCTCAGCTGCCTTCTCAGCAACCTTGGTTGCCTCAGCAACTGCACCCTTGGTTGCAACGGGCTCCATGACGAGCTCGATGACTGCCATGGGAGCGTTGTCACCCTTGCGGTTACCGATCTTGATGATGCGGGTGTAACCACCGGGGCGCTCTGCCATTGCCGGAGCAATAACGGTGAAGAGCTCGTGCACGACGGACTTGTCGGTGATGGAACGCAGCACGCGACGGCGAGCAGCCAGGTCGCCCTTCTTACCGAAGGTGATGAAGCGCTCTGCCACCGGACGCAGGCGCTTTGCCTTGGTCAGGGTGGTGGTGATGCGCTTGTGCTGGAACAGCTGCGCCGACAGGTTGTTGAGCATGTGGCGCTCGTGGGTCGGGGAACCGCCGAGGCGGGGACCCTTAGTGGGAGTAGGCATAGTTAAATCTCCATAGTTGCGTTCCCTAACGCCCCAGCAGCGGAGCCTCTTAGGGAATCAAGTTTGACTGATCCCGGTGGAACCGGGTGAACTATTCGGTCGAAATTATTCGCCGGAACCGTCTTCGTCATCAAGCGGGCGTGCAGCAGGCTCGAAACCGGGAGGGGAGTCCTTCAGAGCCAGGCCGAGCTCGATGAGCTTTGCCTTGACCTCGTCAATGGACTTAGCACCGAAGTTACGGATGTCCATCAGGTCAGCTTCACTGCGGGTCACGAGCTCACCCACGGTGTGGATGCCCTCGCGCTTGAGGCAGTTGTAGGAGCGGACGGACATGTTCAGGTCCTCGATCGGCAGTGCCAGATCAGCGGCCATGGACTCGTCGGCGGGCGACGGGCCAACTTCGATACCCTCAGCTGCAATGTTCAGCTCACGTGCCAGGCCGAAGAGCTCGACCAGGGTGCTGCCTGCAGAAGCAACGGCGTCACGCGGTGCGATGGCTTCCTTGGTTTCGACGTCCAGGGTCAGGCTGTCGAAGTCGGTGCGCTGCTCAACACGGGTCGCGTTCACGCTGAAGGTAACCTTCAGAACCGGGGAGTAGATGGAGTCAACCGGGATACGGCCAATCTCGCCATCGCCGACCTTGTTCTGAGCTGCAGTCACGTAGCCGCGACCGCGCTCGATAACCAGCTCAGCGTTGAAGTTTGCCGAGGCGTTCAGGGTTGCCAGGTGCAGTTCCGGGTTGTGGATCTCCACGCCAGCGGGAACCTCGATGTCGCCTGCGGTCAGTTCACCTTCGCCCTGCTTGCGCAGGTAGGCCACGACGGGCTCGTCGTTCTCAGAAGAGATGGAGAGCTTCTTGATGTTCAAGATGATCTCAGTGACGTCCTCGGTCACGCCGGGAACGGTGCTGAACTCGTGCAGTACACCATCAATGCGGACGCTGGTAACAGCGGCGCCGGGGATGGAGGACAGCAGAGTACGGCGGAGGGAGTTACCCATGGTGTAGCCGAAACCGGGCTCCAGAGGCTCGATGGTGAAGCGCGAGCGGTTGGGCGCTACGACCTCTTCAGTCAGAGTGGGGCGCTGTGCAATAAGCACTTTGTTTC
>NZ_CALJRY010000265.1 GCF_937976295.1 uncultured Rothia sp.
CTGCGACCCCTTGACCCCCAGTCAAGTGCGCTACCAAGCTGCGCCACAACCCGATTCGTTATTCACGATATTGTTTTCGAGGTTTCCCCCGAACACTCGAATAACTATACCGGGCTTTCAACCCCCACGCAAGCCAGAATCCCCATTTTTAGAAAAAATCCTAAAAATCTTTTTCTCGCAGATTTTCTGCACAGAATCCAGCGCGTGGGGGGCAAACCTAGCACCACGGCATCAAGCAGACACACCGCTACTAGCGGCGGCCGCCCTTACCCTTCTTAGCCTTCGCGCTCTGACGCTCACCCAGGGAGCGGCGCTCACGCACACGCATCGAAATCTCAATCGGAGTACCCGTGAAATCAAAAGTCTCACGCAGACGACGCGTAATGAAGCGGCGGTACCCCGGATCCAAGAAACCGGTAGTAAACAGCACGAACTTCGGCGGACGCGAAGACACCTGAGTGCCAAAGAGAATACGCGGCTGCTTACCGCCACGCAGCGGGTGCGGATGCGCGGCCACAATCTCGCCCAGGAACGCGTTCAAACGGCCAGTCGGAATACGCGAATCCCACGACTCCAGCGAGTGCTCCAGGGCGGGCACCAGCTTGTCCTTGTGCCAGCCGGTCTTCGCCGAAATGTTCACGCGAGGCGCCCACTGCACGTGCGCCAGGTCGCGCTCAATCTCGCGCTCCAGCATGTAGCGGCGATCCTCATCGAGGGTATCCCACTTATTGAATGCCAGAACCATCGCACGGCCCGAATCAATCACAGTCTGCACGATACGCACATCCTGCTCAGAAATCGGCTCGGAAACATCCAGCAGCACCACGGCAACCTCAGAACGCTCCAGAGCAGTCTGAGTACGCAGCGAAGAGTAGAACTCCGCGCCCTTAGCCATGTGCTGACGACGGCGAATACCCGCAGTATCCACAAAACGCCAGGGGTAGCCGCCCAGCTCAATAATCTCGTCAATCGGGTCACGAGTCGTACCAGCCAGGTCGTTCACCACGGCACGCTCAGAACCAGCCAGCTTATTCAGCAGCGAGGACTTACCCACGTTCGGGCGACCCACCAGAGCCACACGACGCGGGCCGCCCAGCGCCTCCGGCTGAGCGAACTGCGAATGCTCCGGCATGACCTCAAGGATCTCGTCCAGCGCATCCGCCAGGCCACGGCCGTGCAGACCCGACACCGGGAACGGCTGACCCATACCCAGCGACCAGAGGTTATAAATCTCCGGCTCCAGGTGAGCGTCGTCAATCTTATTAGCAATCAGAATGATCGGCTTCTTCACGCGGCGCAGCATACGCACAATCTGCTCATCCGAAGCGGTCACACCCACGCGGGCGTCCACCACCAGGACCACAACATCGGCCTGCTCCACTGCAATCTCAGCCTGCTCAGCAACCTGAGCATCAATACCGCGGGCATCAGACTCCCAACCACCGGTATCAACCAGAGTGAAGCTCTTACCCAGCCACTCAGCCTTATAAGACACGCGGTCACGAGTCACACCCGGCTTATCCTCAACCACCGCTTCACGGCGGCCCAGAATACGGTTAATGATGGTCGACTTACCCACGTTCGGGCGGCCAACAATCGCCACTACCGGATCAGCGAGCTGCTCTTCCTCTTCCTCAAAGTCGAAGCCCCAGGCACCCAGCAGGGCGCGGTCCTCTTCATCCAGGTCGTAGTCCTCAAGACCCTCAAGCAGAGCCTGAGCACGCTGGTCAGCGGTCTCATCATCAATCTCAGCGAGGCGCTCGGTCACGTCGTCCTCGCCACCGCCCAGGTACTTCTCTTCGTAATCGTCGCGGATAGCGTCCTCAGCCATGCGCATTCCTTTCTCTACCCGCCCCACGCCCAACCCGCAGGTCAGCACGCGAGCGCGGCTCAACGTCTTATCGGGAGCGGATGCACCACTCCCCCAGCGTTTCGGCGGGGCCTAGCCCGCGCGCTTCGCCTTCAACTGGTCATTCACAGCGTTAATCACTGCAGAGACCGTCGCATTAAAATCAAGATCCGAGCTGTCCACCAGGGTCACGCCCTCGGCAGCTTCCATAAAGTTATTGACCTTCGAATCCTTCGCATCACGCTCAGCGATCTGCTTGCTCAAATCACCCGAAGCGCCGGACTTCTCCGCGTTCTCCAGGCCGCGGCGCGCCATGCGCACCTCTTCAGAAGCAGTCAGCAGGATGCGCGCATCAG
>NZ_CALJRY010000266.1 GCF_937976295.1 uncultured Rothia sp.
CGCATGCGGCGCCAACCCACGTAGGAGCGCGCCCAGTAGCGTTGGCGGGCGGCGTCATCGTAGCGGAATTCCTGGTAGGTCATGGGGCGGTGGTCGTGCAGGGAGCCGCCGGGTCCGCGGTAGTCGGGGATGCCGGATTCGGTGCTCACTCCCGCGCCGGTGAGCACGAGAACCTTACCCGCCTTGAGGAGCTCGGCAATACCCGCGGAGGCATATTCTTCGTCGTGCGGGGTGGCGTTCTCAGAGACAACGCGCTGAATCGAGCGAATGGCGGCACGGTGCACGGAGGCGATTTCTTCGCGCTGCTCACCGGCGGCGGCAAAGTTCTGGTGGTCAGTCCAGCGGTCCATTCTTCTCCTCAATGCTCTGCGTATTAGTGCTCTGTGTACTAGTGCGGTTCAGCGCGGTTCTAACGCGTTAAACGGCTGTGGGGCACCCCCTTTCGAGGGTACCCCACAGCCTATTTTTTGTGGTTTTGAACCTGCGGAGTCAGCCACAGGCTAAGTCCAGCCAACCAGTCGGGTCAGCCGAGCTAGCCGGTTTAGTTCTCAGCCTTCTGCTCACGCTCGGAGGTCACCGACAGGCCGTCGCTGGCAACGTCCGGGTTCACATCCACGGTCACAGTGTCACCGTCGTGAATAGCACCGGAGAGGATGCCGCGAGCCAGGCGGTCGCCAATCTCGCGCTGAACCAGGCGGCGCAGCGGGCGGGCGCCGAATGCCGGGTCGTAGCCGGTCTTACCCAGCCACTCGAGGGCTGCCTCGGTCACGTTCAGGGTGAGGCGGCGGTCCTCCAGGCGCTTAGCCATGCTCTTAATCTGCAGGCCCACGATCTGGCCCAGGTTCTCAGCCGACAGGGGCTGGAACATGATGATGTCGTCCAGTCGGTTGAGGAACTCGGGGCGGAATGCCTGGTGCACAACCTCCAGAGCCTTCTCGGAGCGCTCCTCGAAGGGCAGGTCCTGGTTGACCAGGTACTGCGAACCGAGGTTCGAGGTCAGAATCAGGATGACGTTGCGGAAGTCCACGGTGCGACCCTGGCCGTCGGTCAGGCGGCCGTCATCGAGTACCTGCAGCAGGATGTCGAAGACCTCGGGGTGCGCCTTCTCGACCTCGTCGAGCAGGACCACCGAGTAGGGGCGACGGCGTACAGCCTCGGTCAGCTGACCGCCCTCTTCGTGGCCGACGTATCCGGGAGGGGCACCGACCAGGCGAGAAACGGTGTGCTTCTCGGAGTACTCACTCATATCAATACGTACCAGGGCACGCTCGTCATCGAACTGGAACTCAGCCAGCGCCTTAGCCAGCTCGGTCTTACCGACACCGGTCGGGCCCAGGAACAGGAAGGAACCAATCGGGCGGTTCGGGTCGGAAATACCGGCGCGGGCACGACGCACAGCGTCAGCGACAGCCACCACGGCAGCTTCCTGACCAATCAGGCGGGCACCGATGCGCTTCTCCATTTCGAGCAGCTTCTCGGATTCGCCCTGCATCATGCGGCCTGCGGGAATGCCGGTCCAGGAAGAGATAACCTCGGCGATATCGTCCGCGGTGACCTCTTCGGAGACCATGGATTCGTTCTTGGCGTTGTCCTCGGCGCGCTGTGCTTCCTCCAGTTCGGCCTGCTTTGCGGGAATTTCGCCGTAGAGCAGGCGGGATGCCTCAGCGAGGTTACCTTCACGCTGTGCCACCTCAGCGCGGGAACGCAACTCGTCAATCTCAGTCTTGAGGTCGCCCACGCGGTTCAGGCTTGCCTTCTCCGCTTCCCAACGGGCGTTGAGGGCGTCGAGCTGTTCCTTCTTGTCTGCCATATCCTTGCGCAGGGCCTCCAGACGCTCCACGGATGCGGGGTCGGTCTCGTTGGCAAGTGCCAGCTCCTCCATAGTGAGGCGGTCCACGGCGCGGCGCAGCTGGTCGATTTCCTCCGGTGCGGAGTCAATTTCCATGCGCAGGCGGGATGCTGCCTCATCAATCAGGTCAATTGCCTTGTCCGGCAACTGACGAGAGGGGATGTAGCGGTTAGACAGGGATGCTGCGGCAACCAGTGCAGAGTCAGCGATCTGCACCTTGTGGTGTGCCTCGTAGCGTTCCTTCAGACCGCGCAGAATACCGATGGTGTCATCTACACTGGGCTCACCCACGTACACCTGCTGGAAGCGGCGCTCCAGGGCGGGGTCCTTCTCGATGTTCTCGCGGTACTCATCCAGGGTGGTGGCACCAATCAGGCGCAACTCGCCTCGGGCCAGCATGGGCTTGAGCATGTTGCCCGCGTCCATGGAGCCTTCGGAAGCGCCAGCACCGACGACGGTGTGAATCTCGTCGATGAAGGTCACAATCTGACCCTCGGACTTCTTGATTTCTTCGAGGACTGCCTTCAAGCGCTCCTCGAATTCACCGCGGTACTTTGCACCTGCAACCATGGAGCCCAGGTCCAGGCTGATGAGGGTCTTGCCGCGCAGGGATTCGGGCACGTCGCCGGAAACCATACGCTGTGCTAGGCCTTCCACGACGGCGGTCTTACCGACGCCGGGCTCACCGATCAGAACGGGGTTGTTCTTGGTACGGCGGGAGAGCACCTGCACGACGCGGCGAATCTCGGAGTCACGGCCGATGACCGGGTCAAGCTTGCCTGCGCGGGCAATGGCGGTCAGGTCGGTACCGTACTTTTCGAGCGCCTGGAAGGTGCCTTCGGGGTCGGGGGTGTCCACGGTGCGGTCTCCTCGGACGTTGGGGATGGTCTGTGCGATGACTTCTGCGGTTGCGCCAAGGTTGTGCATGGCGGTCGCGGTGCTATCGGTTCCGCTGGCGATGCCCAGCAGAATCATTTCGGTGGAGACGTAGGTGTCTCCGAAGCCCTGGGCGCGGGTCTGTGCCGCCTGCAGAGCGGAGAGCGCGGCACGGCTGAGGGAGGCGTTCTGCACGGAAGCACCGGATGCCTTCGGCAGCTTCTTGATTTCGGCGGATGCCGCCTCAGAGATAGCGTCCACATCCAGGCCTGCAGCCTTGAGGACTGCTACGGCGACGCCTTCGCGCTGGTCCATGAGGGCCTTGAGGATGTGCGCGGTTTCAATAGTGGGGTTGCCGGCGGTTTGAGCGTTAGTATTTGCCGCCGAGATGACTTCTTGACTCTTGGTGGTGAACTTGTTGTCCATAGTGTTCCTTTCGTGTTTCGAGGGCTTATCCTATGCGCCCCTGTATTACATAACTTGAGTCTACTCCACTCAACTATGTTTCGCAAGCCTTCTGCAAAAAATTTTTCAGATTTTTCGCTCCACCTCGCGTCCCCTGAACCCCGAGCAAAGACCCCGTCGAAACCGCATTGCTATACTGACCGGACTGGGCGCTTGCGGGCTCCCACAACCACAACTCAGAATGGGGACCCACATGAAAATACTGGTTCTAGGCGCAACCGGTCGCACCGGTCGCATCTTCACCCGCAAAGCACTAGAGGAGGGGCACACGGTCACCGCCTACGTACGCAACCCCGATAAGGCGCTAGCACTTTTGGGGGCTCACCAAAATCTCACCGTTATTCCGGGAACCCTGGACGATGCCAAGCGACTCACCGCGGCATCCTCCGGGCAGGACGTGATGGTTAGCATCCTGGGGCAGAAAGCTACGGTGCGAGAGTTTCTCTCCTCCACATTCATGCAGGAGCGTCTGCCTCTCATCATGGAGGCGGTCACGGGCGCAGGCGTGAAGCACTGCGTTCTGATGAGCGCCTACGGCGTGGGCGATACGGTACGGACCGCCTCACTCCCCATGCGCCTAGTGTGCAAGGTCATCATGCGCGGCATTTTCACCGACCGAGTTAAGGCGGATACCCTGGTCTCCGAATATCAGCCGTATATTTCGCGTGCGCATCCGGGCAGGCTGACCGATAAGCCCGGCAGGGGCGGGGTGAAGGTAATTGACATGGCGAGTGTCGAGCGAGCTCCGGGTATTCCGACGATTGCCCGTGAGGACGTCGCCGATGCGCTGCTCACTATCGCTAAGAACCCCCAGAATGCGGGTACGGATTTTTTGGTGACAATTGGGGACGCCGTCCTACGCTCGCCCCAGAAATAAACCGGTAGGCTTAAAAGCATGACGACTACGAATACCTTCCCCGCCGCCATTCTCTTCGACCACGACGGAACCCTCGTCGACACCGAACCCGTATGGGCTGCCGCAAAGGTTGCTCTCGCTGCAGAATTTGGCGGCACCTGGACCGAGCAGGACACCCTCGATTGCCTGGGCCTGTCGATGCAGTTCACCCTGGATCGCCTGCGTGAGCGCGGCGTAAACCTGCCGGACGAGGAGATTAACAACCTGCTGGTGGCGAAGGTGCACGAGACTCTGGCGCAGCAGCCGGTCGAGTTCCTGCCCGGCATTGAGCGTTTCCTCTCGGAGGTTCGCGAGGCGCAGATTCCGGCGGCAGTCGTCACCAACGCGACCACCTCCGTGGCTCGCCGCACCGCGAATGCGGCGCCCGAGGGAACGTTCTCGGTGGTTATTGGTAATGATGAGACCACCCACCCCAAGCCGGACCCGCAGCCTTATCTTTTGGCGACGGAGCGCCTGGGCGTTGATCCGACTCAGTGCGTGGCTCTTGAGGATTCCCCTTCGGGTGTGCGCAGTGCGACCGCGGCGGGTATGCGCGTCATTGTTGTGCCGGGCGAGCTGGAGGTTCCGGAGGAGTTGGGCACCCTGCGCCTCAAGCATGAGGAGCTGACCCTGGAGGCGGTGCGCGCACTGGCATAGTCGCCCAATTCGCACGCTGGATGCCCTACAGAAGCACACTGGAAGCCCTGCAGAAAACTGAATACGCTTCACCGCAAAGGGTGGGATGCGCGAGATGAGATACCGCGTGTCCCGCCCTTTACGCATGCATGGGCAATGAGGGTTTTTGAGCACGGCGCAACCCACAAATGATGATTTATTACGAATTACTCAAAATAACCTTGACAGTGGTTCCCTAAAATGATTTACTAGTAACAACGGTTCGGAGGGACCACAAACCCCACCGAACCACAAGCATCACAGCATCATGAAGGAGACCATCATGGCATTCGCAAACTACACCGCACCCGGCCTGAGCATCGAAGAAGGCAAGGGCATTTCCGAGGTTCTCCAGGCACGTCTGCACGACCTGAACGACCTGCACCTGCTGCTGAAGCACGCTCACTGGAACGTGACCGGCCCCGGCTTCATCGCCGTACACGAAATGATTGACCCCCAGGTCGACACCGTCCGCGAGTTCGTTGACGCTATCGCAGAGCGTATGGCAACCCTGGGCGCAACCCCCAACGGTCTGGCTGGCGCACTGGTCGCACAGCGCACCGTCGAGGACTACCCCGTCGGCCGCGCACGCGTTGCTGACCACCTGCGCGCCCTGAACAACGTCTACACCCGCGTAATTGAGGCTCACCGCAAGGCGATTGCATTCGCCGGCGAGTCCGACCCCGTCACCGAGGACCTGCTGATCGGTCAGACCGCTGAGCTGGAGAAGTTCCAGTGGTTCATCCGCGCATTCCTGGAAAACGGCGAAGGCAACATCTAAGCCAGCGTTCTAAAGACACGAATTTTAGAGTCATAAACCGGGCGGGTGCGCTCTCCTATATGGAGGGTGCACCCGCCCGGTTTTTCGTATGAGGCACACACCGAGTTCACGCATCATTCCTCGTCCACGCGGTACAGCAAAGTACGTTGAGGCGAACATAAACATGGGGTTAGCCCGTCCTAGATTTTCTGTTCAGAGTGCTTTAGAGTGGTTCACTGGCCATCACAGAACACATAGATTTGAAGGCGTCATGGGTTGCTAACCGGCAGCCCCACACGTACCGCATGAGCAGCGGAAAGGGAACTATGAGCGCACACCCCCAGCACGAGCACGGCGAAGAAACCGAGAAGCTAGAAACCGAGAAGCTTCAGCCGGAAAACGCCGCGACCGGAGCTTCGCAGAGCATCCGCCATAGCGCCGTCACCTCCCCCTCCCCCGCGCAGATTAAGCGTTGGCGCCGCTACCTGGCCGATGAAGAGTCGGAGGCGCGCATCTACCGCTACCTGGCTCGTCGTGCCGAGGGCACCGACCGCGAGATCTTGCTCCAGGTTGCTGAGGCAGAGAAGCGACACCAGCAGCATTGGCGTGACATGCTCGGTGAGCACGCGAATGTGCACGTGCGCCCGTCCATGCAGTCTCTGCTGCTGCAGTTCTTGGCGAAGAACTTCGGTTCGGTATTTATTCTGGCGATGGCTCAGCGCGCCGAGTCCCGCTCCCCCTACGCTGAGGATCCGGACGCCACCGAGGAAATGGCGGCTGACGAGGCGATTCACGAGGA
>NZ_CALJRY010000267.1 GCF_937976295.1 uncultured Rothia sp.
TCCACACGGTTCAGGAACTCGGGGCGGAAGTGCTCCTTGAGGTTCTCCATCACACGTGCCTGCATGCGCTCGTAGTCGGCTGCAGTGTCATCCATCGCCTGGAAACCAACCGGGATGCGGCGGTTCACATCGCGCGAACCCAGGTTGGTCGTCATGATGATGACGGTGTTCTTGAAGTCCACCACGCGACCCTGCGAGTCGGTCAGGCGACCGTCTTCCAGAATCTGCAGCAGCGAGTTGAACAGGTCGGCGTGAGCCTTCTCAACCTCGTCGAACAGGACCACGGAGAAGGGCTTGCGGCGGACCTTCTCGGTCAGCTGGCCGCCCTCATCGTAGCCAACGTAGCCGGGAGGCGCACCGAACAGACGGGAGACGGTGTGCTTCTCCTGGTACTCGGACATATCCAGGGTGATGAGCGAATCCTCATCGCCGAACAGGAACTCCGCCAGAGCCTTGGCAAGCTCGGTCTTACCCACACCGGTCGGGCCGGCGAAGATGAACGAACCACCGGGGCGGCGCGGGTCCTTCAGACCTGCGCGGGTACGGCGAATAGCGCGGGACAGCGCCGCAATAGCGTGCTCCTGGCCGATGACGCGCTTGTGGAGATCCTGCTCCATGGTCAGCAGGCGACTGGACTCTTCCTCAGTGATCTTGTATACGGGAACACCGGTGGAAGCGGCAAGAACCTCAGAAATAACCTCGGGGGTCACGGTGCCGAATGCGTCGCCGCCTTCACGCCATGCCTTCTCGGCTTCTTCCTTCTCAGCCAGAACCTTCTGCTCCTGATCACGCAGGCCTGCGGCCTTCTCGTAATCCTGAGAGTTGATGGCGTCTTCCTTCTGCTGGCGCAGCTTGGCTGCCTTCTCGTCGAGCAGCTTGATTTCCGGGGGTGCGGTCATGCGCTTGATGCGCAGGCGTGCGCCCGCCTCGTCAATCAGGTCGACAGCCTTATCCGGCAGGAAGCGGTCAGAGATGTAGCGTGCCGCAAGGTTCACGGCAGTCTCAATCGCCTCGTCGGTAATGGTGACGCGGTGATGTGCCTCGTACTTATCGCGCACACCCTTGAGGATCTGCACGGCGAGGTCCTGGGAGGGCTCCTCAACCTGAATCGGCTGGAAGCGGCGCTCCAGGGCGGCGTCCTTCTCAATGTGCTTGCGGTACTCGTCCAGGGTGGTGGCACCGATGGTCTGCAGTTCGCCTCGAGCCAGCATGGGCTTGAGGATGGAGGCAGCGTCAATCGCGCCCTCGGCGGCACCTGCACCAACGAGGGTGTGAATCTCGTCAATGAACAGGATGATGTCGCCGCGGGAGCGGATTTCCTTCAGGACCTTCTTCAGGCGCTCTTCGAAGTCACCGCGGTAGCGCGAACCTGCGACCAGGGAGCCCAGGTCCAGGGTGTACAGGTGCTTGTCCTTGAGGGTCTCGGGGACGTCACCGTGCACGATAGCCTGTGCCAGGCCCTCCACGACGGCGGTCTTACCGACGCCGGGCTCACCGATCAGCACGGGGTTGTTCTTGGTACGGCGGGAGAGGACCTGCATGACGCGTTCCATCTCCTTGTGGCGGCCAATGACCGGGTCCAGCTCGCCCTCACGCGCTGCTGCGGTGAGGTTGCGGCCGAACTGATCCAGGATGGTCGAACCCGCGGGAGTGCCTTCGCGAGAGTTACCTGCACCCACGCCGGCGGTTTCCTTCTCACCGGAGTTGTTGCCGGGGTAGCCGGAAATCAGGTCCATAACAGCCTGGCGCACGGCAGCGGGCTCCGCACCCAGCTTGACCAGCACCTGGTTTGCCACGCCCTCGTTTGCACGAACCATGCCCAGCAGGATGTGTTCGGTGCCGATGTAGCCGTGGTTCAGCTGAATAGCCTCGCGCATGGACAGTTCGAGAACCTTCTTCGCGCGCGGGGTGAAGGGGATGTGGCCGTTAGGCGCCTGGGGGCCGGGGCCGACGATGTCCTGAACCTGTTCACGTACTGCGTTCAGGGTAACGCCCAATGATTCCAGGGCGCGAGCACCGATGCCTTCGCCCTCGTGAATCAGACCGAGCAGCAGGTGTTCGGTACCGATGTAGTTGTGGTTGAGCATGCGTGCCTCTTCTTGGGCAAGCACCACAACGCGCCGAGCTCGATCGGTAAAGCGTTCAAACATTTACGCACTCCTTGCATTTTCCTATTGATACAAGAGTACGTTGAGCGCGGCTGAAAGGGCGGTCTGATGGGCGTCTGTTCGCCATCAAGAGAACAGATGAGCTGTTCGAGGCGTTTGAGGCGCGGTTTAGGTGCGGTTTCGACGCGGTTTCGGGGCTTCTGGCGGGGAGGTGCTACAGGTGGGTTCTGAGGGGTTGTGGCGCCGATGCGAGGGTCCACAGAAGAGAAGAACACACAAGAACCCACATAGACCCACATCAGAATCGCCTGTTTTCTGCACGCGCGTGAATATATTGCAGAAATTTTTAAAAATTTATATGTTTAAGTGAGAAATTTCAATAATTCGCAAAAAACATTTGCCGGA
>NZ_CALJRY010000268.1 GCF_937976295.1 uncultured Rothia sp.
CTGGTGGGTCGGGCCGTCCTCGCCCACGCCGATGGAGTCGTGGGTCCACACGTACAGTGCGGGAACGCCCATCAGTGCGGAGAGGCGAACAGCCGGGCGCTGGTAGTCGGAGAACACGAAGAAGGTGCCCGAGAACGCGCGGGTCGGGGAGGAGAGCACGATGCCGTTGACGATTGCTGCGGCAGCCTGCTCGCGAATACCGAAGTGCAGCACGCGGCCGTAGGGGTTGCCGGTCCAGTCTTCGGTGGTGCGCGATGCCGGGTTGAAGGACTCTGCACCCTTGATGGTGGTCAGGTTCGAACCGGCGAGGTCAGCGGAGCCGCCCCACAGTTCGGGGAAGGTGTCAGCGATAGCGTTGATGACGGTGCCGGATGCCGCGCGGGTTGCCACGGAGGTGCCAGCCTCGAACACGGGGAAGGAAGCCTTGTAGTCTGCGGGCAGTTCGCCTGCGACGAGGCGCTTGTACAGTTCGGCGCGCTCGGGGTTTGCCTTAGCCCATGCCTCGAACTTTTCGTCCCATGCCTTGTGTGCCGCTGCGCCGCGCTCAACGAGCTGGCGGGTGTGTGCCAGAACGTTCTCCTCGATGAAGAAGCTCTTGGCGGGGTCGAAGCCGAGCAGTTCCTTGGTTGCGGCAACCTCTTCAGCGCCGAGCTTGGAGCCGTGCACTGCGCCGGTGTTCTGCTTGGTGGGGGCGGGGTAGCCGATGATGGTGCGCAGCTCGATGAAGGAGGGCTTGTCGGTGACAGCCTTCGCACGCTCAATAGCTGCGTACAGTTCTGCGACGTCCTCAACGTAGTCGCCGGTGCGGGTCCAGTCCACGCGCTGAACATCCCAACCGTAGGACTCGTAGCGCTTTGCTACGTCCTCGGTGAAGGCAACGTCGGTGTCTTCCTCAATGGAGATGTGGTTGCGGTCCCAGACGACGATCAGGTTGCCGAGCTCCTGGTGACCTGCGAGCGCGCACGCCTCGGCGGTGACGCCTTCCTGCACGTCACCCTCGGAGGCGATGACGTAGACGTGGTGGTCGAAGGGGGAGGTGCCCGGTGCTGCTTCGGGGTCGAACATGCCGCGCATACGGCGCTGTGCGTAGGCGAAACCGACGGCGGATGCCAGGCCCTGGCCGAGCGGGCCGGTGGTGATTTCTACACCCTTGGTGTGCTTGTATTCGGGGTGGCCGGGGGTGAGGGCACCCCAGGTGCGCAGGGCTTCCAGGTCCTTCATTTCGAGGCCGTAGCCGCCGAGGAACAGCTGAGTGTACAGGGTGAGGGAGGTGTGGCCGGGGGAGAGGATGAAGCGGTCACGGCCTTCCCAGCGGTCGTCGGAGGGATCCTGGTTCATGACCTTCTGGAAGAGCAGGTAGGCGACCGGCGCCAGGCTCATTGCGGTGCCGGGGTGACCGGATCCGACCTTTTCTACGGCGTCTGCGGCGAGGATACGTGCGGTATCTACGGCGCGCTGGTCGGTTTCAGTCCACTGGAAGTTCTCTGCCACGTGGGGTGTCCTTTCACAACGTGAGTGGATGCGCCAGCAGGCTTGTGCTAGCGCGCTGTCCGTCGGGTGTAACGTGCCTTCGGGGGTGCTTATTCCCGCGCCGGTGGGTACCTGCGTAGGTACTCGGGTAGGTGCCCTGGTAAGTACCTGGT
>NZ_CALJRY010000269.1 GCF_937976295.1 uncultured Rothia sp.
AGGAGATGACGCGGGGCAGTCGCACGTAGTCCAGCAGGTCGGCGTAGCGGCCGGCACGCGCCTCATGCGCTGCCTGGGCGGCACGCCATTCGCGGGCATCCATCACCTGGGAAAATACAACACTACTCATGCTTCTAGCCTAAACGATGCTGTGACGAGGTAGTGCATGTAGCAATGTCTACCTAGCTACTAGAAGACCGGGCTTTAAACTCACGTTCAAAATCGACAAACTGTGGGCTATTAATCACTGCAGTCCGAAGATAACGGGCAAATTGACCCGCTCCTGCTCGTTCAAGTGCGCGAGGAATATCAGTCTCCGTGAATCCCTTAGAGTGAGCATAAGATTCCTGGGAAAGATAGACCTCGGCAAATAAGGAGGGATGAGCGTATTCGGTGAACTGCATCAGAAAATCATCCGCGCTGAGTGTCTCATAATTTTGAATATTCTGAGCTTCTTCCGTGGAAGCATAATCGAGCAGTTTGCGGTCATCGGTGACTAATGCGTGCATGCCGCCGTGTTGGGCAGCAGCATGCACATGAAGATCGTTTATATCGGGAAAGCCAGCAACTGGTTCAACAGGGAAACCTGCGATTAGGGACTTGCAGGATGTCAGGATTTGTTGTTTCCATTTCTCAATTTTTGCATCATGAATCATTGGGTCCTTTCGGCGTGTGTGGTATCCAAACTCATCCATGATTCCGGTGGATACGTATGGAGCGAAAAATCTGTAGTCACTCTCCTTTGTCAAAAGGAGAATCCAATCGCGAAGAGTCTTAGACATCAGAATGTTCGTATCCAGTAGGACAGATTCAGCATCTGATAATGTACTCTCTTCTACCACGCAGGTCCTCCGATAATGTCGTTGAGATTGTTCTCTTCCTCAAATTTCCAAAGATCTTTGAGAGCTTGTTCCTTCTGAGCGATGGTCTTCTCCAAAAGGGTCTTGCGGAAAACTTCTGCGTCCCCGGTGCGGATGCGGAAATGACTTCCTACTTTGAACGCGGGGAGCTCGCCGGAACGAATAGCCTTCATAAGGGTCGGGCGTGAGATGCCAATGCGACGAGCTGCCATAGTAGTGGTCAAGTACTGTGGGCTGGTCTGAATCTCGATGCGCTGGCCCTGTGCTAAAGCATGCAAAACCTGTTGAATAACTTGGCTAAGCGCATCACCGATTTCCTGGCTTTCATTCCCTGAAACGGTCAGAGTAACGGCAGTTTCGTTTGAGTCCCCGAGTAGCTTTTTTGCTTCGGTTTGGGCTTGATTAAGGGTTTCCTCCTGCAGGAGTTGGGTGTTGGGCATCTTTGTTCCTTCCTTGTATTACTGGATTGCATTTGGTGCTTAGCTCAAGTAAGTTAGAACCTCGCAAAATGTAGTCCAGTAGCTATAACTCTACCTTGTATCTGAAATAACTGTAAAGTGTTTCAGTTATTTCATTTGTAAACAGAAAAGGGGAGGGGCGGTGCTGAGAAAACCCAGCACCGCCCCTCCCGAAGCGTACAGCCCACAAACGAGCTAAACCCTAGCGGCCAGTACCACCGTAAACAGTAGCCTCGCCCTCAGCATCCAGACCGAACGCAGTGTGCACCGCGCGAACAGCCTCATCCAGCTTGCTCAGCTCAGTAATCACCGAAATACGGATCTCAGAAGTCGAAATCATGTCAATGTTCACGCCAGCGTTCGACAGGGCCTCAAAGAAAGTGAACGAAACACCCGTGTTAGTCTTCATGCCCGCGCCAACCAGCGACAGCTTACCAACCGACTCGTTGTAAATAACCTCCTGGAAACCCAGCTCAGCCTTAGCAGCCTCCAGCGCCTTCAGCGCGGTGGGGCCCTGATCCTGATCCAGGGTGAAGGAAATATCGGTCACGCCGGGGCGGTCAGTCGGAACGTTCTGAACAATCATGTCCAGGTTAACCTTCGCCTCATTAATCAGACCGAACACCTTAGCTGCCGAACCGGGAACATCCGGAACACCAACAACAGTAATCTTTGCGCGGGTGCGATCGTGCGCGACACCAGAAATCAGGGGCTGCTCCAAGGGAATCTCCTTCAGATGGGTGGGGGTCAGTTCCGCGGACTCCTCCGGAACCACAATAGTGCCTTCAAGGTTAGAGAACGAAGAACGCACGTGAAGCTTCAAATTAAAACGACGAGCATACTCAACACTGCGCAGGTGCAGAATCTTCGCACCGTTAGCCGCCATCTCCAGCATCTCTTCACTGGTGATGGTGTCCAGCTTATGCGCGGTCGGCACGATGCGCGGGTCGGCAGTGAAAACGCCGTCAACATCCGAGTAAATCTCGCACACATCAGCGTTCAGAGCAGCAGCCAGAGCAACAGCAGTCGTATCAGAACCGCCGCGGCCCAGAGTCGTAATATCGCCGCTCTGACGGTTCATACCCTGGAAACCAGCAACAATCGCAATGTTGCCAGCCTCAATCGACTCACGGATACGATCCGGGTTGACCTCCACCAGACGCGCAGAACCGTGCACGCCGTCAGTAATCATGCCAGCCTGAGAACCAGTGAAAGACTGGGCCTTAGCACCCAGGTCGTTAATAGCCATCGACAGGATGGCGGTCGAAATGCGTTCACCGGCAGTCAGCAGCATGTCCAGCTCACGCGAAGGAGTGACATTGCTGGTGACCTCTGCGGCAAGGTCGAGCAGCTCATCGGTGGTGTCGCCCATAGCGGACACCACGACGACCACATCGTTACCTGCCTTCTGAGTGTCCACGACGCGGCGGGCAACGCGCTTGACGCCCTCCGCATCCGCTACGGAGGAACCGCCGAACTTTTGGACGATCAGGCTCATTGATATCTCCAGGTCAGTTACTTGTGTGCTGCCGGCAGACACCGGCTCCTCATTTATAGTAGACGGCGTTCAGCACAAGCGACTAACTGGGTGCCCGTGTGTATTGCCTCGTGAAATATTACGTAGTGTTACGGGGCGGTGATGCGGGGTGGGCATGCGAGTACAGCACGCCCGCAGAGGCGAGTTTCTAGGTCCACGGGTTCACGTACGTGACACCCGGCAGCGGCGGAACATCCGGCTTAGGGGTACGCAACGGGGCGTTCTGAATAGTGCGGATCTTCTCCTCATAGTCGGGGGTGCGGAACACCTCCGGCGCATCTTCTACCTGCTCGGCTACGGACGCTTCAGCCGGTTCGGAGGCGGCACTCGCCGGAGCGTCTGGGGTGCCCTCGCCGGAGTCTTCGCCCAGGTCAGGGGTGGATTCTGCGGTGCTCTGAGCCTCAGCAGAATCGGTGGGGGAGACCTCGTTTTTGGACTCCTCAGCCTCCCGCAGAACCCGCTCAATCAGCTGCTCATCCACCGTGCCCTGCACACCCCCAGCGACGGGTGCCTCCGCGCGGGGACGGGCAGAATCCTCAGAATCCAGGTCATCAAACATGCTCGAATTCCAGCGGCGGCGAGTCTGCTTCGCCTCCTGAGCCTGAACCTGAGCTGCCTGCTCACGCTCCTGCTCCTCCTCACGGTTCACGCGCTCAAAATCCTCGGCGGCAGTATGAGCCACCGCCGTGCCCTCGCTAATGACGCGGCGGCCCTCCAACGCGCGGCCCAGGGTAATCTCGTCCGCGTACTCCAGATCGCCACCGACCGGCAGACCCGACGCCAGACGCGACAGACGCACACCCAGTGGCACGAGCATGCGCGAGAGGTAGGTTGCGGTTGCCTCACCCTCAAGGTTCGGGTCCATCGCCAGAATAATCTCCTGGATGCGCTCATCCGCCAGGCGGGACACCAGCTCACGGATACGCAACTGCTCCGGGCCCACACCAGCCAGCGGGTTAATGGCGCCACCGAGCACATGGTAGCGGCCGGTAAAGGAACGGGTGCGCTCAATCGCCACCACGTCCTTCGATTCTTCGACCACGCACAGCATGGACGGGTCGCGGCGCTCATCACGGCAAATCGAGCACAGCTTCGTCTCGGAGACGTTACCGCACTCCTCGCAGAAACTTACGCTGGTCTTCACCGTGGAAATGGCGTTGGCTAGGCGCGCCATATCGGCAGCATCCGCATTCAGAATGTGAAAAGCGATGCGCTGAGCCGACTTGGGGCCCACACCCGGCAGGCGGCCGAGCTCGTCAATGAGGTTTTGAACTGCTCCCTCGTACATGGCTTCTCCTTCAAATGCGGTGTGTTGTGCTGATGTGTTGTTTGGGCGACGTTATGAGTATGCACCCAACCCCTGACAGTTTAGGTGCGTTTCGCGTAGCGAGTATGCGGCCAGAATGAGTGCGCCCGCCATCGGTGCGATGGCGGGCGCGGCACCTACGACCCCGGGTTAGGGCTGGTGCAGGGGGCGTTCGTCAATGACGGTGCCACCAATAATTTTTTCGATAGCGCGCAGACCGATGAAGGTGCTGTTTTCGACCTTCTCATCATCCTCAGAGACGTAGTCCTCATCGGATGCGGCGCGTGCCGGGCGAGCCGGTGCCGCCGGTGTTGCGGGCTGCGCGGACTTCTCCTCAGTTACCGGAGCATTATCAGCCGGAGCCGCCTGCACTGGATCTACCTGTACCGGAGCCGCGAGCGGACCTGCCGGAGCGACCGGAGCCGCGAGCGGACCTGCAGGCTCAACCGGGGTTGCCGAATCCTGCGGCGCTGCCTGCGGTGCCTCCGCCAACGGACCCGCCGCGAGGGGGCCTGCCGGGGCAACCGGAGCTGCGAGCGGACCCGCCGGTGCTACAGGCTCAGCAGGCAATGCGGGCGCAGTGGGCATTGCGGGAGGGACGGGTGCCTCAACCGGTTCAGCGTAGGGAGGCTCATCCTCAAAAGGGGGCTCCTCCTCATAGGGAGGTTCCTCCACGTGAGGGGGCTCCTGCGCACGCTGAGAATCTGGGGCATGCTGGGGTTCCTGTGCGCTCTTCTGCTGCGGAACTCCACTACCGGAGGCTGCAAAGGAATCACGCTCACCAAAACCACCCGCCGGAGCAGCCGGAACCTGCTGAGGAAGCGGGGGCTCAGGCGCAAGCGGACCAGCCGGTGCCTGCGGGGCCGCCTGCTGAGGCGCCTCCTCGGGGGCGCTCTGCGGAATCGGGGCAACTTCCCACGCGCCCAGGGGCGCATCCACGCTCGTAGACTCGGGGGTGTTTGCGCCGGTCAGCGGCTGACCGTGGCGACGCCACGCATCCTCACCGCCGCGCGGACCATCAGCCAGAGGTGCCGGCTGAGAGGGCTGTGGGGGAGTCTGCTGGACGGGCGGCTGAGGCGCCTGCGGGGCAGGCGCCACCGGAGCGGCGGACTGAGCAGCAGGGGCAGGCTGAACCGCGGGTTTAACCTGCTCACCGGGCTTCGCCACCTGAGCGTGAATCGTCACCTGACGGCGCAGGAACTCACTCACGCGGGCGGTCAGCTCGGGCACAAAGCCCTTGACCGCGCGTAGGGTCGCAATGTCGGCGCTCACGTACAGGGTCGTGCCGTCCATGCGGGCGGGGTGAACCTTCATCAGCTGCTCCGCCGCACCCGGAACGTTCATTCGGTTAAGGATGGCACGCCAATTACCCTGAACCGCCGCCAGCGGATCGTTCGGGTTAAGCTTCAAAGGCGCGGAGGGGGTACCCGCTGCAGCGGCACCAGATCGGAAGA
>NZ_CALJRY010000270.1 GCF_937976295.1 uncultured Rothia sp.
CAGCCGTAGGGGGAGTGGTGGGTCCTCAACGTATTCTCCTTCAAAGGCGGTAGGGGCAACAGAGCCGGTAGCCAGTAGGGCGGTGACAGCGCCGGAACTCATGAAACGGAACAATGCGCCGGAACCGGCGGGAGAACCGGCAGAGGCGCTACAACGGGATTCGGGGCGCGCCGCAGATTAAGCGGATAGCGGGAGCGCCCCCTTTCAGCCTAGCCATTGTATCGGGTCGGGGGTAGTATCCCCTAGAATTGATACGACCATTATTGGCGGTGCACTCATCGAGCACCGCCATCGTCTCGAGAGGAAGGAAACGCATGAGCCATTACGATACTCTCGGCGTATCGAAAGACGCCAGCCCCGAAGAGATCAAGAAGGCGTACCGAAAGAAGGCACGCCAGCTGCACCCCGACGTGAACCCCTCCGAGGACGCAGCCGAAGAGTTCAAGCGCGTCACCCTCGCCTACGAGGTGCTCTCCGACCCCGAAAAGCGCCGCAACTATGACACCACCGGCGACGAACAGGGCCGCGCAGGCTACCCCGGAGGCGGCGGCTACCCGGGCGGCGGATTCAGCGGCTTCGGCGGTTTCGAGGACCTGCTGAACATGTTCACCGGCGGCGCGGCAGGTGCCCGCGGCCCCGCATCCCGCATGCGTCAGGGCCAGGACGACCTGATTACCGTCTCCATCAGCCTGCAGGACGCCGTATTCGGTGTTGAGAAGACCATCGAGCGTCGCTCCGCCGTGACCTGTAAGTCCTGTAACGGCGAAGGCACCGCAGAGGGCACCCAGCCCGAAACCTGCACCACCTGCTCCGGTCACGGTTTCATGCAGCGCCGTGTGCAGTCCATCCTCGGTACCGTCATGCAGCAGGTCGAATGCCCCGACTGCCACGGCTACGGCACCATCATCAAGACCCCCTGCCCCGAATGCCACGGTCAGGGCCGCGTCCGTGAAGACGTGCCGCTGACCTTCAACGTTCCCGCCGGCGTGCACGACCAGGCGCGTATCCGCCTGCGCGGCAAGGGCGAAGCAGGCCTGTACGGTGGCCCCAACGGCGACCTGTACGTTGACCTGAACGTCAAGCGTGACAAGTACTTTAGCCGCGAGGGCGACAACCTGGTCACCACCGTGAACATCCCCATGGTCGCGGCGGCACTGGGCACCACCATCCCGCTGAAGACCTTCGACGGCGACCAGGAAGTTGCCATCCCCGCAGGCACTCAGAGCGGTGACGTGATCACCCTCAACGGCCTGGGCGCAACCGTGCTCGGCACCGAGCGTCGCGGCGACCTGCTGGTACGTATCCAGGTGGTCACCCCCACCGACATGACCGAAGAACAGCGTGAACTGCTGCGCCAGTTCGCCGCCCTGCGCGGTGAATCCCTCACCGAGGGCTCGCAGGTCAAGCACCGCGGCGGTCTCTTCTCCCGTCTGAAGGACCAGTTCAAGTAGGATTCCTACACCAAGCTAAGGATGCGGCGGGTGCGGTACTCAACC
>NZ_CALJRY010000271.1 GCF_937976295.1 uncultured Rothia sp.
GTGGGTGCAAGTCTTTGCCCCCATCGGGGCACAGCATGGGGCAGGCTATGAGGCTGCGCAAGGTGTGGTTAACGCCCTGCAGGCCGCCAAGCATCCGAACGTGTGGCTTCATAACATCGGTCTACGGGAAGTGGATTCCAGCGGTGCGTTTCAACAGATCAACGTCACTGCGATTTTTGAATATGATGAGGTGATGTAAGATGGCCACGTGCAAGACTTACAAAATTGACAGCAACGTCACGGGGCTGTCCTACGCGGAAGAGGAATGCCCGACGCTGCTGCCGGATACCCCGACGTGGTACCCGCTGGAGCCGAACAGTTACAACGACTTCGGCGGTCAGATTACCACACTGGCGCGCAACCCCATCAACCCCACGCGGCAGCGCAAGAAGGGCGTGACCACCGACCTGGAGGCCAGCGGCGGCTTCCAGCAGGACTTCACCTTCTACAACACTGAGCGCCTGATGAAGGGGTTCATATTCACGGACGGCCGCATCCGGGCCAGTAACCGCAACGTCAGTTTCCACGGCCGCGTGGTGGTGGGCACCACGACCGCAACGGAAATCAACTTCAGCGGCACCTTCGGTACCAACAATGTCAAACCGGGCTACATGATGGCCCTCGAGGGCATGGGGGACAGCCGAAACAACGTGTGCGTCCCGGTCAAGACGTACACGCAGAGCGGCAACACGTGCAAGGTGGAGCTCTATGCCGCCTCGCTGCAAGCCAGCACCGCAGACGTGAACCAGAATGCCCGCGTCTACTTCTGTGGCTATCGCTTTGCCCCTGGCGAAATGGAACTGGTGGCCACGGCCAACGGGCAGCAGGAGCTGAACCGCAAGACCATTGCCACGGACCTCACCACGCTGCCCATTTCCGCCGGCGACTGGGTCTACCTCGGTGACGACACTGCGGCCAACCATTACGGGGAGAAGAAGCGGGGCTTCGGGCGCATCGCGTGGATCACGGCCGGCACCATCCGCTTCGATAAATGGACGTGGGAAACCGCAGGCGCGGCGGCCGCGTTTGCTGGCGTCAACTGCACCCTGTATTGGGGTGACACGCTGAAGAACGAGGCTGATCCCAACAAGGTGAAGCGCTTCACGTACACCCTGGAACGCCGGCTGGGGCGGGACGCCGACGGCGAAATGTCCGAGCTGCTGCGGGGTGCCGTGCCCAACGAGTTCACCCTCAACATTGCCCAGGCAGACAAGATCACCGCCGACATGACCTTCGTGGCCGCGGACTTTACTCAGCGTGACGGCAAGACCGGCATCATGGGCGGCACCCGCGAGACGCTGGAGGTGGGCAGCGCGTTCAACACGTCCAGCGACTTCAACCGCATCAAGCTCAGCACCGTGGACGAACTGGGCAAGCCCAGCGATGAGCCGCTGTTCGCGTTCGCTACGGAGCTGAGCGTCAGCATCAAGAACAACGTCAGCCCGGTCAAGGCCGTGGGCGTGCTGGGGGCGCTGGACACGAGCGCGGGCACGTTCGAGGTGGGCGGGAACATGACCGTGTACTTTGCGAACGTGGAGGCCACCCGGGCCATTCGCAACAATACCGGCGTGACGCTTGACATCATTATGCTGAAAGATGGCAAAGCGGTTATCATTGATATTCCGTTGCTGACGCTGGGCAACGGCCGTATCAACATTGAACAGGACCAAGCCATCACGGTACCGCTGGAAATCAACGCCGCAGAAAGCTCCTTCGGGCACACGCTCTGCATGCAATGGTTCCACTGGCTGCCGAAAGCCGCTTTCGCACAGAAATGAACCTCTACAAACAGTTCCAAACTGACCGCCATCTGGAAACGGATGGCGTGGACGTGGTCTATGGAAAAAACTCCGCGGGTGAACCCATTACGTTCCGCATTGCCCGCAGCGGCGGTGCCAACACGGAGTACCGCCGGGTTCTGGACCTCAAGACTAAGCCGTATCGCCGCCAGCTGCAGAATGGTACTGTGGATGTGGCCATCCTGGAAGACTTGGTGCTGCAGACGTTTGCAGAGACTGTGGTCCTGGGCTGGAGTGGCGTGGAAGACGCTGAAGGCAACGCTCTGCCGTACAGCAAGGCGGCGGCGCTGAAGCTGATGCAAGACCTGCCCGAGCTGTACCAGGACTTGCTGGAGGTGAGCCAGCGCGCCAGCACCTTCCGCCAAGAGGAACGGGAAGCCGACGCAAAAAACTGATTGCGCTGCTGCTGTACAACCTGGAGGGCCGTGGGGCTACCCAAGAGGTAGTTCTGCGGCAGTGTGCCGCCCAGGGGCTGCCGGTACCGGAAGGTCTTGCAGCCCCTGAACTACGAATGGGCCTGGAGTTTCACTATTCGGCCTTCGCGGAGCTTACTACGTGCAGAGGGGCGGGGTACAATAGCGAAGGGCCTATCACGTGGCTCGCCATCCATGAATGGTGTGTGGTTAACGGTGTGTGGGGCGAGCAGCGTGAAGACGTGTTCCATTTTGTGCAGGTGATGGACGCGGCGTACCTGGAGCACAAGGCCAAGAAACTCCTGGCGGCGGCAGCGCAACATGGGAATCAACGCTAGATTCTTCATCAAGAGACTCCTCAAGCGCAACGAGGAGGTACAGCAGGGCGTCCGCGACATCACTAAGAACATGGTGGCGGCCATGATGGACGAACTCGTGCCCGCTACCCCCATACGCACGGGGCGTGCCAGGCGGAACTGGCAGGTAACGATGGGGGAACATGACGTGGTGGAATGGGCACCCCGCACGCCGCCGGAAAGGAACGCAGAGGTAGCGCTGGAAAATGCCCGGCGGCGCATTGATGCCTACCACGACTTGAGCAAGCCGCTGGGGGTGCGCAACCCCATTCCTTACCTCACGCGGCTGAACGAGGGGTACAGCGCGCAGGCCCCCGCCGGGTTCATCCAGGACGCCATCCTGCGTGCCCGCAGTGTGGTTAACAGAGGATTCAGGTTCCGACCATGAGTGCAACCGAAACCCTAAACATACTGGTCAAGTCACAGGGCACGAAGACCGTTGCCCGCGACCTGATGGAAATTGGCGGGGCAGCAGAAAGGAGCTCGCGGCAGGTTGCGTTGCTGGAGGCGGCGCTGAAGCCGCTGGCATCCGTGCTGGCGGTGGGGCAGCTGGTGCGGTGGGCCAACGAGTGGCAGGTCGTGGCGGGTAAGATCCGCAGCGTGGCGGGCAGCGCCACGGCGGCCGGAGCGACCATTGAGCAGCTGTACCAGGTGGCCATGAAGACGCACACGGGGCTCAGTGACGTGGCTGTTACCTACCAGCGGGTCGCGCTGGCTGCCAAGGATCTTGGCCGCAGCGGGCAGGACGCCATTGACTTTGTGGAAACCATCAACAAGGTGCTGGCGATCAACAAACTGACCGCCCAGGGGGCCAAGGGGGCGCTCCTGCAGCTCGGCCAGGCGTTAACCACAGGGGTGGTGAAGGCGGAAGAGTTCAACTCCGTGGTTGAAGGATTACCACAGGTGCTGCAGCTGGTGGCGGATAAGGTGCAGGGGGCCAACGGCAGCATCGGCCGCCTGCGGCAAATCATGCTTCAAGGGAAGCTGACTAGCAAAGAGTTCTGGGACGCCATTGCGGGCAGCAAGGATAAGGTGGACGCTGCGTTCAAGCGCACCACGGTGAGCATCGCGCAGGGCGTGCAGGACCTGCAGACCGGGTTCCTGAAGTTCGTAGGGACCATGGACGAGTTCCTGGGCATCAGCAACGCGGTAGGCCGCGCTCTGGGGTACATCGGGGCGCACATCAAGGAGCTCATGGCGGTGCTGGCCGGCGTGGCGGCGGGCCTTGCCGTGGCGTTCGCCCCTACCGCCATTGCCATCTTTACCACCCAAATCGGCCGCCTCATTGCCATCGTGCGTGCCGCCAACCTCGCTGCTGTGTTCGGTGCCATCGGTGCCGTGCTGTCTGCCCTCCCAGCTGTGGTTATCGGCGTGGTGACGGCCATGAGTCTGTTCGCGGACAAGATCAAGCTCACCACCAACGGACTGGTGACGCTGGCGGACGTGTTCACCTATGTGTGGCAGGGCGGTCAGCGCGCAGCAGCAGCGTTCCTGGACTGGCTTACTCCCATGTGGCAATCCATCGCCGGCCTCTTCAGCCGTGGCATTGCCGCCGTGGGCAAGCTCTGGGACGAAGCCGCCCCGGAATGGCTCAAGCCCATCGGGGAGTTCTTTGAAGGGGCGGGCAGCGGGCTGAAGGGGTTTACGGTGGGCACGGCGCGGGTGCTGGACCGGGTGGTGGCGCTGTGGCGGGGCGCGTTCGGTGCCATCACGCAATACTTCGTTACCCTCATTGACCTGTGGAAGGACATCTTCGGGCGCATCGGTAACTTTGCGCAGAACACAGCAGCGGAAATCGCCAACAGCTTCCTTCGCGCCATGAACAACCTGAACAGCAAGATCGGCGTGGACAAGCGCTTCGAGCTGTTCAGCCCGGAGCAGTTCAAGACCAACGACGAGCTCTGGAAGAACCTGGGGGCGGACATTGCCAAGGCGGCCGTGGATGGGTACAACAGCCAGGGCAAGGCGCTGGAAAAGGCGGTGCTGGGCGGGTGGCAGGAAATTGAAGCCATCGGCCGCAGGCGCATCCTGGCCGCACGCCGGCAGCGTGCCCAGGAGGCCATGGAACTGTCCGCCAAGAGCCCGGCCATTCCGCCCCTCCTGAACACGAAGCAGACCAAGCCCAAGAAGAGCGAAGCGGAGAAGGAGCGGGAACGGTGGGCGCAGCTGCTGGACCAGCTGGACCCGGTGCTGGCGGCGCAACGGAAGTACGCAGAGGGGCAGGCCCTCATTAACGAGTACGTCAAGAAGGGCACGGATGACCACACCAGGTACACCGCCGCCCTGCACAACCTGTACAAGGATCAGCTGACGCCGCTCGCCAAGATCCAGGAGGACATGCAGAAGCAGACCTCCCTGCTGAAGCTGAACTCCCAGGACCGCGAGGTCCAGAGCAAGCTCATGGAGTATCAGCAGCAGCTGCAGAAGGCGGGGGTGGCGCTGACCAAAGAGCAGACGCAAGAGCTGGGCAAACAGGTGCGGGCCATGGAGGAGCTGGCCGAGCTGTCCAAGACAATGGACACGCTGCGGCAGGATAGCTTCGGTGGCCAGCAGCGCCAGGCAGCCACCATGGTGCAGGCGCTGAGTGAGCTGCGCAGCAAGGATGCCGCCGGGTTCACGCGCAGGGACCTCACCCAAGCCATGAACGACCTGTTCAAGGTTGACACCCCGGACACGTTCCAGAACCAGATTGACCAGACTCAGGCCCTGTTTGAAACCATCCAGAAAATGCGGGATGCGGACCTGATTTCTTACGAGGCTTACCAGCAGGCCAAGGCCAGCGCAGCCAGGCGCGCCCACGACATTGAAATTGAACAGGCCAACACGCTGTACAGCGAGATGGGCAACCTGATGCGCAGCAGAAGCAAGACGCTGTTTACCATGGGTAAGGCGGCGGCCGTTGCACAGGCCATCATTAACGCCAACGAGGCGGCTACGAAGGCATGGGCACAGGGTGGCATCTACGGCGCTGCCCTTGCCGCTGCCACGCTGGCCAGCGCCATGGTGCAGGTTAACAACATCCGTTCCCAGCAGCCAGGGTTCATGACGGGCGGCACATTTAAGGTTGGCGGCACCGGCGGCCCAGACAGCCAGATGGTAAGCTTCCGCGCCAGCCCGGGCGAGCGTGTCACTGTGGCCACTCCTGCGCAGGTGCGCAAGGGCACGTCCGCGGTCAACGAGGGACAGCAAAGCGCGCCTAACGTCACCGTCAACCCGCGCATTGTGAACGTGCTGGACCCGAGTCTTGTGGGTGATTACCTTGGCACGGCCCAGGGCGAGAAGACCATTGTGAACATCATGCAGCGTAATAAGGGCGTACTGGGGGTGTAACTGTGGCCATCACATGGACGCTGGTGCCGGAGTGGGAGTTCCAGGAGGTACTGGAATGGAAAACCGACATTATCCAGAGCTACAGCTGGGAGCAGCGCATAGCGTTGCGGCAGCGTCCACGCCGCACGCTGCGCTACGACTTTGAAGCGAACAACGCAGATTACATTTCCTACGCCAATCTGATCGGGAACAACCCGGCCACCACCTTCTTCGTCGGGGATTACACCCAGATAGACTGGGCCATGTACGAAGAGGGGAAATGGATTAAGAACCCCGTGCGGCAGTGGGCCGGCACCAAGACCATGGTCTTGACCAACAATCAGGGGCTGTGGGACGTCGGGGAGTTCACCGCCACCAAATTGGGCGGCTCGATATGGATGCTGCGCAGCGAGGTGAACAGCCTGTGGGCGGGGATGCGGCCCCAGCGCGTGATAATGGCCCCCACTGTGGCCACTCGTTTAAGTGAGCCGCTGCGCATCACCACCTACGATAACCACAGGGTGACATTCTCGGCATCGTTCTTTCTGTTCGAGATTCCTGCCTTCTGGACCGGCACTCCTTCCTACGATCAGCTGTCGGGCGGCACCACGACGGGGTATGTGCTGCACCACCGCCACCATTACACCGGCAACAGCAGTTCCACATGGTCGCGCAACGTCATTACTCTCGACAACGAGATTGAGCCGCAGTACATTAGCCCCAAGACCAAGTGGAAGACCTACAAATACAATTTCAGCCTTCGCTTCAAGGTGGGCTTTGAGCTGGAACAGTTCTTCTACTTCCTGGAAGCCATCAAGGGGCGCTGCAAGTTCTTCTACCTCCCCATCTGGGGTGCCGCGCTGAAGCCGAAGAGCGGCATCGTGGCAGGGCAGAACAGCATGACGGTGGAATGGTTCAGCAACGTCAACGAGAACCTGAGCGGCAAATGGGTTGCCATCGAGTACCAAAGCCGCTGCACCACGCAGATGCTCTACGCGAAGATCAGCGGCATCGGTGTCAACGGTGTGAACATGCAGATAAGCTTCACAGAGCCGTTGACGGACACGGTGCCCGTGGAGCGTATACGCTCTGTGGTCTTTATCAACAAGGTGCGACTTGATAGTGATACCGTTACAATTACGTATCACGCAGACCGCAGCGCCACGGTTGAAATGGTATGCGTCAACGTCAATGAGTAACCGCACGTGCCATACATCACCACAGAGGCCAGCGAGCAGGAAGGTTCGCCGGTAGAAGTCTACGAGTTCTTCATGGCAAACAAGCGGTACCTGATTAGCAGCGGCGGGGTTGCAGATCAGGTAACGTTCAACGGCTTCCGCTGCGAAAGCCTGTCCATTAGCCGGGGCCAGGTGGTGTACACTTCGGATAATCAGAAGAGCGCCCTGGATGTGGTTATCCCTGACAACATCACTTTCGCCCGGGACTACATCACCAAGGGCAACAGCAACAGCTGCACGCTGAACATCCACCGCTTTCACGCATCGGACAACACGCAAGGGAATAGCGTGGTGTACTGGAAAGGCCGTGTGCTGGGCGCGAGGTTTGACGATAACCACATTACGCTTCAATGTGAAAGCGTGTTCAGCAGCATCGCCAGGGCGGGCCTGCGCCAGCAGTACACCCTGTACTGCCGCCACGCTTTGTTCAGCAGCCCCTGCCGCCTGATACGTGATAACTTCAAGTACTCGGCCACGCTGGCGGAACCATCCACGGCCTTCAGCGCCAAGCTCAACGGCCTGCCGGCCAACGTGCTGCAGAACAAGCCGGGGCTGACGGGTGGCGTGATGGACGACGGCACAGACCGTTACAGCATTCTTTCCCACTCCGGGCAGTACATAACGCTGGACAGGCCGTGCAAACTGAACACGGGTGCTGCGGTAACGGTATATGCTGGCTGCGACAAGACCAAGGAATACTGCAAGGATGCCATGAACAACATCGAGAACTTCGGTGGGTTCAGCTGGATGCCCCTGCGAAACATCTCTGACGGGAGACCGTACTAATCATGTGGCTGCAGCTCGCCTTCTACGCCATCAGCCTGCTGCTGGTCAGCAGCCGCATCCCCAAATCGGACCGCACCCCGCCCCGTGGTTATCAGGAGTTCAAAGGCCCCACCAGCACCAGTGGCCGCGCCATTCCTGTGCTCTTTGGCACCAAGATCATTGACAGCCCCAACATCATCTGGTGGGGTAACAACAAGAGCGTCGCCAAGACCATACGCACGGGCGGCGGGCTGCTCAGCCACGGCAGGGATCAGGTGGTGGCCTACGAGCACACCATCAGCGTTCACTTTGCCCTGTGCCTCGGCCCCATTGATGGGCTGATCCAGATCTACTGCGACGACCGCATAGCCGTGGAAACTGGCTACAATCAGGCCAAGCTGGGCGTCGTGCAGCTGGGGCGGCAGACGTGGGTCACGGGGTATAACTATTCCATTGCCTCCCCGGATTTCTTTGGTGGCACCAACAATAACGGCGGGTTGGTTGGCATCTATGAGGTGCTGACGGGTTCGCCTGGCCAGGGGCACATCCCGTTCCTGCGGGATGTCACCGTCAACAATCAGTACCAGCCGAATTACCGGGGGGTGGCTACCGTCCTGTTCAAGGACATGGTCATTGGCTACACCAACGTGTTCCCCCGGTTCGCATTCACCGCTGTGCGCATCCTGCAGCGTGGGTACTGGGGCCGGGAGCAATGGTACAAAGAGAAGGCCATCATTTCCAGTAACTACACGGGGCACGATGGCAAGCTGCACAGCATGGACAACATGAACCCCGCCCACATCATCCGGGAATGCCTGACGGATGAGGAATGGGGCATGGGGTACACCGACAACGACATTGACGAAACGTCGTTCCGGGAAACCGCGGACATTCTGTACCAGGAAAAGATGGGGATGTCCATCCTGTGGGATAAGCAGACGGAAATCAAGACGTTCATCCAGAGCGTCCTGGAGCACATTGACGCGGACCTGTACGTGCACGCCAACACGGGCAAGTTCGTGCTGAAAGCCATCCGGGCCTACTACACGGTGCCGAATGGTGCCGTGGTGCTGGACGAAACCAACGTCGTGAAGGTCAGCGACTTCAAGCGCAGCAGCCCCGGGGAGCTGGTGTCCAGTGTCACCGTGGTTTACAGCCGGGTGGGGCCGCAGAACGAGACGGCCACCTACACGGCGCATAATCTGGCGCTCAAGGACCAGATCGGCGAGGTTTCCGTCACCAAGCAATACACCGGGTTCACGAGCGAGAACATTGCCCGCACGGTAGCGGAACGGGATCTGCGGTCGCTGAGTACCCCGCTGGCCAGCTGTACGATTGAGTGCAACAGAACGGCCGCACGCATGAACATCGGGGACGTGTTCATTCTCAGATGGCCACAGTTGCTGGGGCAACAGGGGCAGATGGTAATGCGTGTGGCTAACCTCAACCTGGGCACCATGCTTGACGGCAGGATTACTATCACTGCCATGCAGGACGTCTTTTCGCTGCCGCTCAGCTGGGCCAACGCCCCGAGCACGGAATGGGACGACCCCTCCCAGCAGCTCACCGGCATCGTACACAGTACGATGGTGGAGGCCCCGTGGTACTTTGGGTGGTTGAACCGTATCAACAATGCTGCGCGGCACACGCAACAGAGTAGCCTGCTGGTGCTGGCCAGCAAGAACCGTGACAGCGACACCTACTTCAAGTTCACGGACGACAAGGGTCAGGAACAGAACGGGGTGTACCAGATAAGCGCGGAGCTGCTGCAGGCGATTGACCGGCACGCCACACAGCTCAGCGTGGTGCCAGATAAGGACTTCGGCGTCACCAGCGGAGATATTGGCAAGGCTGCGTTCCTGGGGCAGAACGAACTGGTCCAGATTGTGCAGTACGACACCAACACCAGGGTACTTACCGTGCGGCGGGGTTGCTGCGATACGTACCCGCAGGTGCACGCGGCAGGAGAAAGAGTGTGGCTACTCCGAGACTTCCAGATTAACTGGTACAGCAGCACCGCCAACGCGAGGGATTACTACACGAGCAAGCTTCGGCCGTGTAACAACAATTTCTGTCTTCCATTTGACAAGGGAACCACCGTGGCCATCACCACACAGGACCGCCGGAGCCGCCCCTACGGCCCGAGCGACATCCAGATCAACGGCAAGTACTACCCGGAGGAGGTGGGTAACGAGCAGCTGCGCATTACGTGGAAGCACCGCAACGCGCTCTACAACATCTACGCGCAGCCGTTCATTGCAGACACGCCCATTCCGCCCGAAGCCAACGTGCGGTACAACGTGCAGCTCTTCCTGGGCGTGCAGACCACCGCCCCCTTCCGCACCGTGACGGGCATTGAGGGCACCAGCACTGCGTTCGACCTGCCGTCGTTCAGCTTGGCGGATGGCACATACCTCACCGTGCGCATTGAGGCGCAGTTCACGGACGGGGCACGCAAGGCCAGCTTCCAGCCCTACATCCACACCTTCAAGTACGTCAAGGCATACGTCAACCCCACTCCGCCGCCAACGCCCCAACCCCAGCCTAACCCCGGCGGCGGTGGTGGCACGCCGCAACCCACGCCCACCCCGTACCTGACCGAACGGAGCATGCGGCAAATTATCGAGTACAGCACGGGGAACAACGAAGCCGAGGTGGACGGCTGGGACGGCTGGGACGCGGTCACCAACGGGGCCAGCGGCCAGGGCCGTGGCGCGGCGGTCATCCTGGGCGGTAAATGGCTCATGGGCAATGAGCCCCCCACCATCCCGGAATGGTGGAAGGACATGTTCAAGAACCGGGCTGAGTACGAAGCCCGCCGGAAAGTCTGGTGGCACGTGTTTGACTGGTGGGCCGTGATGATGTGCCTCAAGGGCAACACTGCGGCCAAGCCGCTGGCAGACATCCGCCAGATGAAGCTGTTTATCCTGTGGAAGGGCAAGAACGAATGGGAAGAGGTGATGTCCAGCGACAGCGTGGGCTGGATTGCCTACTTCGGCCCCAGCATGGGTAAGGATCTGACAAACTGGACGGGCGAGTTTGACAAGAACGGCCGCCAGGAAACTTATCGCGGTCGCACTCACTGGGCGCTGGGGGAACCGGAAAAGTACCCCATTGGCGGCGGCGAGAAGGGCACGCGGGTGAGCCTGCGCACGGGGGAACCGAAGCCCGTGACTCACTTCACCGCGGAGCGCTGGCGCACGGCCACCCCGTGGAACATTGAAGGGGTCATGGTAACGTGCGAGGCCCGCATTGCGCCCACCAGCCCCCAAGGGTCCAAGATTGGTATCCACTTGGGCGGCGACCCCAAGCAGAACGGCAGCAACAGCGCGGACGCGGCGTGGTGGTACGTGGGCTTTGGCCTCAGCAAGGTGGTGGAGCTGACGCGGGATTGGAAGCGCATCTGCTTTGCCAACCTGGCCGGTGCCCAGGACATCCAGAGCCCGGACCGTGTCATTTCGCATGCGCGGTTCCTGAGCACGAAGGTGCCCATGGCCGACAGCCTGGACTATGTGCCGCCCACGCCCCAGCCGCAGCCCCAGCCGCAGCCCCAGCCGCAGAACCCCACCATCCCGCAGGGCGCGACGTTGGCCACACTGTCCGCGGGGCGGGCCATCAACGCGGTGCAGATCAAGTACACCCCCACCGCCGCGAACGGTGAGACGTACCGCGTGAAGTTTGTGGTTATCCGTGACGGCACCGTGGTTGACGACAGCGTGGTGGAGAAGTCCTATCAGAACCTCGTTGCCGAACGGGAGTGGACCGAGTGGAAGGACTTCCCGGCGTTCCTGGAAGCCGGTACGGCCAGCGGGTACGTGGGTAATGTGGCCGTGGGTACGGCACGCATGCTGCGCGACCCCATTGGCACGGTGGCCCCGTACACCGAGGCGGTGATTCACAAGGATAACATGTCGTGGTTCCCGCCAGGTACCACCGCCACGCCGAACCCCAGCGCGCCAGGCACAGCCATTCCCGGCACTCTGGCAGGGCTGGGTAACGGACCGATGAACGTCGTGTGGATTCGCAACAAGTCGGACACCAACACGCCGGGGTACAAGACCATTCAGTGGAAGGTCTACAAAGACGGCGAGTTCCTGGACGACTGGGACGTGGAGCAGAACTATCAGGCGCTCGTTTCCCAGCGTGAGTGGGAAGGGGTCAAAGAGTGGCCGGCCATTGTGAAGACGGAAGGCGAGCTGCCCAGTCCTGCGGGTAACTACAGCGTGACCACCGTGCGCATGGAACGCAAGGATGTGAGGTTCGTCACTCCTTACTACCAGAGCGCCATCCACGAGGACAAGCTCAATGCACAAGACCTGTCGGAAACCCGGCTGGTGGGTAGCGCACCCCTGCCCACGCCGCCCAGCCCGGGTGGCGGTGGTGGCGGTGGTGGCGGTAGTAGCCTGTGGGATACCTACAAGCATCCCCGAGAGTACCCCGATACTCGGCCCGCTGGAAGCGTTGCAATGCCGGATCCTACCAACACCACGCTCTTCCCGCCCAACGGCTTGGTGGACGCGCAAAGTTCCCCGCTGGTGCCGCAGCAGCCCCTGCTGTACCCGTATTACTGGGGCATGCGCAACCTTGGCACCCATACTGATTACACCAAGGAAGGCATCTGGCCGTTCCTGGTGTCAGATGGTAAGGGCGGCATGGTGTACGATATCCGCTTCTTCGATGCCAAGGCGATGAAATGGCTCAGCAATGCAGAGGCAGAAGCGGACGATCGTGTCAAGAAGGTTATCCAGATTTACGAGAACGAAATCCCGGACGGTGTAGTTTTGTGGCACCTGACGGATAAGGATCACGTGGATAGCCTGTCCGTTCTGAACACGCCCATGCTCCGCATGCACATCTTCAAGCGCAACCTGCCGGCGTGGAAACCCTACTACCAGGCCGGCATCCACCCGTCCAACATTGACTATACCTACGCCACCTTCGAGCGCAAGGATGGGAGCACGTCGCCGCAGCCGGACAACCCGGTGCCGGCACCCAAGCCGCCGGTAACACCCGGCGGCACGGGTGGGGGCACGCAGACGGCGGTGGAATCCAACGCCAGCGGTGCGAACTACGTGGACCGCTTCCCGCAGCTCGCCTACCCCGTGGACGCCGAGCGTGACGCATGGGACCGCCCCGTGGTGCTGCCGCCGCCAAGGATGACCACACCTGCGGTGCGCCCCGGCATCCCGTCCACCAGTGTGGCCGTCAACGTTGCCAACCAAGCTGTCAAGCTGGCCCCCAGTGGGTACAAAGCCACCACGACGAACACGTTCTGGTGCTTCGCTACGAAGCCCACGGATTACGGCTATGGCGGATGGGTCATGGACACCTACTACCCGCAGCACCGTGAAGGCTCTGCGGGCAAGAACGATATCCTGTCGTTCTTCCGCTCGGCGGACACCATGGGCAACGCCATCTCGTGCGCCAACACCGTGCTCTACCACCTGAGGAACGGCACTGCGGGCCTCAACCTGTGGCCATCGGACGGTTCCATTCCCATGGTGAAGCTGGATGCCCAGGGCCGGCCCATTATGTCCATCCTGGCCAAGGCGCTGACGGTAATCCGCTTTGCACAGATGCCCTATGTGTGCTCGGAGGTTGTTCAAGGTGACAACGTTATGAGCCTCATGTTCACAGACGGGAACGTGTACAGCGCGGTCTTCGTTAACAACAATGACGAGGCCAAAGAGGTGAGCATGGCGCTGCCGAACATCGCGGGGTGGTCGCGGCGATACGTGGACTGCTGGTATGTGCAGCACCCCGGCACCTACGATGCATCCGAGCTCATTCAGGGCAAGCGCGAGATTCTTAACATCAACTCCTGCTGTGTGGGTTTCCCCATTCCCCCGCGCAGCGTCTTTGCCGTCAGGGTGGCATAACACCATGGGTACCATCAACTGGACCAGCCTCGATTTCAACAAGCTGTACGGCCCCGGCATGTTCCTCTGCTCGGCTTTGGCCAACACGCGGGTCGGTAACGGAAACCTGCAGGTCAGTTTCCGCTTCCGTGCCACGCAAGACAGCTACATCAGCTCCGCTCGTTTCTACTGGCAGGCCGGCACCGGCTATGGCGGTGGCAACGGCGGCACGCTGCAAATCAACATCTACCCGGATGCCGGTGGGGTGCCGAACCTCAACGCTGCCCCCCTGGCGCAATGCACCTACCGGCCGCACCTGGACGTAGGCAATGGTTCCCGGAACATCTTTGACGAGCTGTACTTCCACGGGCAGCGTGAAAACTTGGTGCGCGGCCGGCTGTACCACATCGTGCAGCGCAACCTGGACGGCAACGAAGGGGCGAACTTCATCAGTTCCAACAATGTGGCCAGCCCGCTTAGCAACCCGGACCCGAGTAACTGGCTGGCCCCGGACGATTTCGCCACCCTCTTCCGCGCCGGTAACGGCAATTGGCAGCAGCTGACGCTGGGGGATGCGGTCAAGCGCTGGCGGCCCATCCTTCAGCTCACCTACGCCAACGGGCACGGCCAGGGCAACGGATGCATGGAAGGGGGGTTCATTGAGGGGCGCTTCATTTTCACGGCCGGCCCCGGCAAGGTGTTCCGCCAAGTGTTCCAACCCTCACAGCGCCGCGTGATCACGGGCATCAGCATTGCCGCCTGCCCCACCGCTGCAGGCCAGTCCTACATGCTGCGCATCCGTGGCCCCCAGTACAACGTCCTGTACCAACGCCAGGGCGTGTGCAACGTGGCATACACCAGATCGGAAGAGC
>NZ_CALJRY010000272.1 GCF_937976295.1 uncultured Rothia sp.
AGCGAAGAAATCGGACTCACCCCCGACCCCGCCCGGATGCACCACCGCGGACTCCTGGAGGCGGCGGCACTGAACGAGGCAGGTTTTACGGTACGCGCCGAAACCTACGAATACGCACCCACCGATGCACAGCACGAGCAGCTGGCGACGTTGGTGCCGCAGGCAGAAATCGCTGAGCTGCGCTGGGTCAACCCCGCCATGAGCAGCCCCTCCGATTCTGCTGCGCAGGCACCGTTGAATACCGAGCAGATTTTCCCGTTGCTGGCGCGCACCCCGCTACCGTAACCACCGCACTGCCGTAACCGCTGCGCTGCCGTAACCACAGTGCCTAACGTGCCCCTGAACTGGCGGGCGGCACACATGAGGTACACAGGTGCATCCGGTACCCTCAACACAGCAACATCTATCGCGGGTAGAACGCATAGAGGCGCTCCACCCCGAACCCCCATACATCCCAAGGAGAACCATGAAGAAGACTGACTACAACCTTGCCGTCTACTGCGGTGCACGCTCCGGCAACGACCCGCTCTTCACCACCCGCGCCCAGGAGCTCGGAACCCTCTGCGCCCAGAACAATATTGGCGTGGTGTACGGTGGCGGCCGCACCGGCCTCATGGGCACCGTCGCGGGCGCAACCCTGGACGCCGGCGGCGTGGTCTACGGCGTGGTCACCCACAAGCTGGTCGGCCTGGAGGGCGTGTACCCCGGCCAGACCACCCTCGAAATCGTGGACACCATGCACCAGCGCAAAATCGCCATGATCGACAAGGCTGACGCGTTCGTCGCCATGCCCGGCGGCCCCGGCACCCTCGAAGAGTTCTTTGAAGTGTTCAGCTGGCAGTTCCTCGACATTCACTCCAAGCCGGTCGCTCTGCTGAACGTCAACGGCTACTGGGACAAGCTCATCGACGCCATGCACTACATGGCGTCTACCGGCCTGCTCAACGAACGCTACCTGGATGAGCTCATTATCGTCACCACCCCCGAGGAGCTGCTGGAGGCGCTCGCCAAGGACCTGGAGCGCCGCGCTGCTGAAAAGAACGCGGCCGAAAAGAACGCTGCTGAATAAAACCAACACTGCTAAAACCACCGCAGAAAACGAGATTGACCATGGCAACCACCCCCAACCAGGCACGCACCCTGCTGCTGACCTTCTTCGGACCCTTCCCCGGCGTGCCCGTGAACCCCACCGTAGCGCTCGCCGAAGGTGCTCAGCGTCTGCTGAGTCAGACGCGCCCGGATTTGAACGTCATCACCCGCGAGCTGCCCGTCAGCTACGACGGTTCCAGCGCCGCCCTGCGCACCGCCCTGCAGGAGGTGCAGCCCGACGCGCTCATCAGCCTGGGCGTGGCGGTTGGCCGCGACGTGGTCAGCCTCGAACAGGTCGCTATCAACCTGGACTCCGCCGGTATTGAAGATAACGACGGCGACCAGCGCTGCGATGAGCCGATCGCTCCGGGCGGTCAGGAGGCGTACTTCTCCTCCCTGCCGGTGCGCGCCAGCTTTGAGCGCCTGCGCGCGGCGGGGGAACCGGTCGAAATTTCGTACACCGCCGGAACCTACGTGTGCAACCACGTGTTCTACGAGGGCCAGCGCATCAGCCACGAACTGGGGCTGAGCATCCCCGCAGGATTCGTGCACGTGCCCGCAACGTGCGCCGACGGTGAAGAGGCGACCGATGGCGTTGAGATGACCGCCCACCGTGACGCCGGTGGTGTAGTACGTGACGAGCAGGGCATCCCGCAGCTGCCCGAATCCACCGTGGTGCGCATTATTGCCGAGGTTGCATCCGACACCCTGCCCGCAGTGCACTAGCAGCACGGTATTGAGCTAAAGCCCGTACAACAAAACCGCCGGATAGCCTCCCGACTGGGAGCCTATCCGGCGGTTTGTGCATTTGCACTGAGTCAATTTGTGCTGGGCCAACTGCGCTGAACTAACTTGAGCTGACCCTACACAGCCGGGCTATAAAACCAGCATATGCAGACTCACACTACTACTTGGTGCGGTTTTTCAGGTAGTAGTCAATCAGCGAAGCAGTCGAAGAATCCTGACGGGCTAGAACCTCACGGTCACCCTCAATAGCGGGAACCAGGTCCAGAGCCAGCTTCTTACCGAGCTCAACGCCCCACTGGTCGAAGGAATCAATGCCCCAAACAACACCCTGAACGAAGGTGATGTGCTCGTACAGGGCAATCAGGGAGCCCAGAACGCGCGGGGTCAGGCGCGGCGCCATGATAGAGGTGGAGGGGCGGTTACCGCTGAAGATACGTGCGTTGACCACGTGCTCTGCGGTGCCCTCTGCACGAACCTCTTCCTCGGTCTTGCCGAAGGCGAGAGCCTGAGACTGTGCGAAGAAGTTCGCCAGGAACAGCTCGTGAACGTCCTGCTCGCCGTCCTTGGTCGGGTGGACCGGGTTAGCGAATGCCAGGAAGTCCGCGGGAATCAGGCGGGTGCCCTGGTGGATCAGCTGGTAGAAAGCGTGCTGGCCGTTGGTGCCGGGCTCGCCCCAGAAGACCTCGCCGGTCTCGTAGGTGACGGGACTGCCGTCGCGACGCACGGACTTGCCGTTGGACTCCATGGTCAGCTGCTGCAGGTACGCGGGGAAGCGGTGCAGGTACTGGTCGTAGGGCAGAACCGCGTGGGTCTCTGCGCCGAGGAAGTTCACGTTCCAGATGTTCAGCAGACCCATCAGAACGGGCACGTTCTGAGCCAGGGGAGCGGTGCGGAAGTGCTCATCCATTGCGTGGAAGCCTGCGAGGAATTCAGCGAAGACCTTCGGGCCGAAAACGATAGCCAGGGAGGTGCCGATAGCGGAGTCTACGGAGTAGCGGCCGCCAACCCAGTCCCAGAAGCCGAAAGCGTTCTCGGGGTCAATGCCGAATGCTGCAACCTTGTCCAGTGCGGTGGAGACAGCCACGAAGTGCTTAGCCACAGCCTCGGAAGCTTCCTTACCTTCCAGCGCGCCAGCCTCAGCCAGTGCGGAAAGCAGCCACTCGCGTGCCACGCGTGCGTTGGTCAGGGTCTCCAGGGTGCCGAAGGTCTTGGATGCGACGATGAACAGGGTGGTCTCGGGATCCAGGCCGGAGACCTTCTCAGCCACATCGGTCGGGTCAATGTTGGAGATGAAGCGTGCGGTGATGCCTGCATCAGCGTAGGGCTTGAGAGCCTCGTACACCATGACCGGGCCCAGATCGGAGCCACCAATACCGATGTTCACAACGGTCTCGATGCGCTTGCCGGTGAT
>NZ_CALJRY010000273.1 GCF_937976295.1 uncultured Rothia sp.
TGAGAAGAATGGTAAGGTTCCTTTGCGAAGTCTTACGATTAAGTTTTTTCCTATGCTGCACCCTCGAAGACTCCATGGACGCCCGCCGCGTCTGCTCCCAGCTGGGCATCCCCTTCTTCGTCTGGGACTTCTCCGAACGCTTCAAGGAAGACGTCGTCGACGACTTCATCTCCGAATACGAAGCCGGACGAACCCCCAACCCCTGCATGCGCTGCAACGAAAAGATCAAGTTCGCCGCGCTCCTCGAACGCGCCCTCGCACTCGGCTTCGACGCCGTGGTGACCGGCCACTACGCCCGCGTCATCACCACCGAAGACGGCAACCGCGAACTGCACCGCGCCGCCGACTGGGCAAAGGACCAGTCCTACGTGCTCGGCGTGCTCACCCACGAACAGCTCAAGCACGCCTGGTTCCCCCTGGCGGACACCCCCTCCAAGGCACAGGTGCGTGCGGAGGCAGCAGAGCGCGGCTTCTCCGTGGCGAAGAAGCCGGACTCCTACGACATCTGCTTCATCCCCGAAGGCGATACCCGCGCCTGGCTGGGCGACCACATTAAGATGCGCCCCGGCCTCATCAAGGACACCCACGGCGAGGTGCTCGGCGAGCACCCCGGCGCGCAGGCATACACCGTAGGCCAGCGCAAGGGCCTGGCGCTGGGCCGCCCCGCCGCCGATGGCAAGCCCCGCTTCGTGCTGGAGGTGCGCCCCAAGGAAAACGAAGTCATTGTCGGCTCCCGCGAGCTGCTTGCCGTGCACGAAATCCGCGGTATCCGCGCCACCTGGGCGGGCGTACCCGTGGAACAGGCGGCACGCTTCCTGGAAGAGCCCGCACAGCTGGGCGCTCGCAGCGAAGAGTTCGAGGTGACCGCACAGGTGCGCGCGCACGCTGACCCGGTCCGCGCCAAGGCGTACATGACCTGGGCACCCGACCCCGAAGCTGAAGAAGAAGGCGCGCTGCGTCTGGAAACCGTAGTGCGCCTACTGGACCCGCTCTCCGGCGTGGCACCGGGACAGACCATGGTGCTCTATCAGGGCACCCGCGTGCTGGGCCAGTCAACCATCGCCCGCGCCTACTCGCTAGACCGCGAAGATATTCAGGAAACCCTGTCTGCTGGCGCCTCTGCCAGCGCTGACTAGCCGCGCAGACTAGCCACACCAAGTAGCCCCGCGCACCCCGCTATTCCCAACTGTTGCCGCAGCATCCCGCTTACGCGCAACGTGCAGAAGACCACAATCGATCAGAGGAGAGACCCATGACAGCAGAACACACTTCCTGCGAATTTGACCCCCACGCCACCTCCATGGGCGATGAAGTCGCACCGGAGGTTTACGAGGAGCTCTTCGCAATGCGCCGCTCCATCGACAACTTCGATGCAGCGCTGGTGCACATCCTCGCGGAGCGTTTTCAGGCAACTAAGCGCGTGGGTATCCTGAAGGCAAAGCATAACCTGCCCGCCGGCGACCCCGGCCGTGAAGAAGCGCAGATTGCTCGTCTGCGTGCCATGGCGAAGGAATCCAGCCTGGACCCGGAATTCGCAGAGAAGTTCCTGAACTTCATCATCTCTGAGGTGATTCGCCACCACGTGCGCATCGCGAACGAGCACGCTGACCAGGACAGCGAGGCACCTGAAGCCGAGAAGTCCGAAGGCTAGTACCGCGCTACTTCCGCATCATTGCGTTTGAATCTGTACGTCATCTGACCCCTCTGGACACACTCCTATGCCCGCTCAATCTTCCAGCCGCCAGGCCGTACGCACCGAACCGACGCCAGAGCGCCTGCTACTGCCCGGTGAGTACCGCGCCCCCGAAGGGGACGAACTGACCGAGCAGGACCTTGCCGCGCTCGCCACGGAGCGTCCGCTGGTGCGTGCCAGCGGTCGAGGCGATTTTCCCGGCGATGATATGGCTGAGGCGATGTCCCGCGTGGAGGGTGAGC
>NZ_CALJRY010000274.1 GCF_937976295.1 uncultured Rothia sp.
ACCGGTGTTGCCGCCGTGAGAGGGCGGAGTACTAGGCCGCTATACGATGGGGCCGCAACCTCCGTAAGGAGGTTAGCTGGGATACCAGGACTCGAACCTAGAACAAAGGAACCAGAAACCTTCGTGTTGCCAATTACACCATATCCCATTACTCTATTGAGTTACCGTTCCGCTTTTCACCTTTCGGCTCATCACCGGAACGAGTAATAACTATACGGGTCTTTCTGGAGGCGTGCAAGCCGAAATCTGGAGAGCCGCCTCACATTCACAGTTTTATGCCTGCTACTTCCGCGTATTTCCGGGGTTTTTGGGGTGAAAAAGTTTTTTAAATTTCTTCAAAAACAGGGTTTTGGGGCCGATTTTCATCCCTCAAAGCAGCCCCAAGGAGGGTTCTAGGGGGCTCGGAGAGTAGCTTCAACCTCTCCCCCACACACTTTGCACCCCGATTTTTTTGAAGATTTTTTCACCCCACACTGCAACCAGACCGCCAGACAACCTAGCAGCCACCTCACCCAAGCAGTCACCTCGGAAAGACCACTACCCCGCGCCCACGCCTCCAAAAGCTAAGACTTACCAAAACTTTCAGAGACAACGAAAAAGCCCCGAGGCGAACCTCGGGGCTTTAGTGGAGCGGTTGACGAGACTTGAACTCGCGACATCCACCTTGGCAAGGTGGTGCTCTACCAACTGAGCTACAACCGCATGTTTCGCTTTGAACTTTTCAGTTCGTCGCAACAACAGGTACTACTATACGAGTCTTTGCCGGGGTGCGCAAACCAAATTCTTGCCACACTCCCCCAAGCGGAACCAGATTTAACCCCATAAAATATACTGACTAGCAGTTTCATAGGAAAGACCCATCACAAAAAATATTCTCAAATTTATAAAAAATCCCCTGATCCGCCGGGTTTCTTCAGACTTTTCGGTCGTCTGATTCCCGCTGGATAAGGGGATTCTCTTGAACGTAGGTTCTCGCCGGGCTCTCGCTGGGCTCTCACAGTGAGCGCCACAGACACCTACGATGCATATTGCCTACGATACCTGCGAGCGCATCACAAGTAGCCGCGCCGAGAGTAGCTAGAGCTTAGTCGCTGCTACCGCCGGAGTCGCCTCCACCGGAATCGCCGCCGCCGGAGTCGCCTCCGCCAGAGTAGTCAGAGCTGCTGGAGCTTCCGGCGTCGAAGTCACCCGCGTCCGGGTCGGGGCCCGGGTCCACGAAGTCGTCTTCCTCATTCTCTTCGTCCGAAGAGCTCGAAGAATCCGAAGAATCCACGACAGAGGACGAGGTGCTCACGTCGCCGCCGCGAGCCGCGTTCTGCATGGCGCGTGCCTCCAGGAACGCGGTCACGTAGGCGAGCGCCGCGCCGGCAATAATGATGATGACCATCCACACGGAGCGGTCAAGGCCGGCAATGTAGGCGAACAGCCAGATAATGCAGGCGTTGGTGAGCGCCATGAGGGTGCCCTTCAACAGCGCCTGCCCAATGATTGACTGCTTCATGGTTAGCTCAGTTCAGCGGCAAGCTTGCGCAGACGTGCGAGGGAGGATTCCTTGCCCAGGATTTCCATGGACTCGAACAGCGGCGGGGAGATACGCTCACCGGACACTGCGATACGCACGGGGCCGAATGCGAGGCGCGGCTTGATTTCCAGGCCGTCGACGATTGCGGCGCGCAGGGCTGCCTCAATGTTGGCTGCGGTGAAGTCCTCGAGGGGCTCCAGAGCCTCAATTGCTGCGGCGAGGACCTGCGGTGCGGATTCCTTGAGCTGCTTGCGTGCGTCGTCTGCGGTGCTGATTTCTTCATCAGATTTGAAGAGGAATGCGAGCAGACCGGGTGCCTCGCCAAGCAGCTGCATACGCTCCTGAACGAGGGGTGCTGCTTCGGTAAGGACCTGCTCTTCGCGCTCGGTGAGGGTCTCGCCGAGTACGCCTGCAGCCTGCAGGTACGGGATGAGGCGGTCGCGGAAGTCCTTGGGGTCGAGCGCACGGATGTGGTCGCCGTTGATGGACTCTGCCTTCTTCACGTCGAAGCGTGCGGGGTTGGCGACAACGTCGTGTACGTCGAAGTGCTCGACGAGCTCGTCGATGCTGAAGACGTCCTGGTCTGCGGAGAGGGACCAGCCCAGCAGGGACAGGTAGTTCAGCAGGCCTTCCTTGATGAAGCCGGAGTCGCGCAGCAGGAAGAGGTTCGACTCGGGGTCGCGCTTAGAGAGCTTCTTGTTGCCCTGGCCCATGACGTAGGGCAGGTGGCCGAATTCGGGGATGAAGCTGGTCACGCCGGTGTCGATGAGTGCGCGGTAGAGCGCGATCTGGCGCGGGGTGGAGGAGAGCAGGTCTTCGCCGCGCAGCACGTGGGTGATGCCCATGAGTGCGTCGTCGACGGGGTTCACGAAGGTGTACAGCGGGTCGCCGTTGGAGCGGACGACCACGTAGTCGGGTACGGTGCCTGCCTTGAAGGTGATTTCACCGCGAACGAGGTCGTTGAAGGTGATGTCTTCGTCGGGCATGCGCAGACGCCACACGGGCTTGCGACCCTCGGCACGGTAGGCTTCCTTCTGCTCTTCGGTGAGGTTGCGGTCGTAGTTGTCGTAGCCGAGCTGCGGGTCCTGACCGGCTGCCTTGCGGCGTTCCTTCACCTCGTCGGGGGTGGAGAAGTCTTCGTACACGTAGCCGCCTTCAACGAGCTTTGCGAAGACCTCGTTGTAGATGCCTGCGGTCTTACGCTCGGACTGGCGGTAGGGCTCGTGGGGGCCGCCGACGCCGACGCCTTCGTCCCAGTTGATGCCGAGCCAGTGCAGGGATTCGAGCACCTGGTTGAACGACTCTTCGGAGTCGCGTGCCGCGTCGGTGTCTTCGATGCGGAAGATCAGCTTGCCGCCGGTGTGGCGTGCGTACGCCCAGTTGAAGAGGGCGGTGCGGACCATGCCCACGTGCGGGGTGCCGGTGGGCGAGGGGCAGAAGCGGACGCGGGTGTCTGCGGGGCTGTTGAGTACGGGACCGTGGTATTCGGTCATGGTGTCTCCTTGACGGTGTGTTTCAGGATGTACGTTACGTTTTTGGGCGCGGGTTGCTTAGTCGCGCACGCGGGTGACGAGGGAGCCGATGCCTTCGACTTCTACTTCTACTTCGTTGCCGTCGCGCAGTACGCTGATGCCGGCGGGGGTGCCGGTGAGCAGTACGTCGCCGGGCAGCAGGGTGAAGATTTCGGAGGCTGCGGCAACCTGTTCGGCTACGGAGTAGTGCATTTCGGAGGTGTTGCCTTCCTGCACGACGTCGCCGTCAACCCAGGTGGTGATGTTCAGCGAGTCGGTGTCCAGGTCGGTTTCGATCCACGGGCCGAGCGGGGTGGAGCCGTCGAAGCCCTTGGCGCGGGTCCACTGGCGGTCTTCGAGCAGGTCGCGGGCGGTGAGGTCGTTGGCTACGGTGTAGCCGAAGATGACTTCGTGCACGCGCTCAAGGGGCACGGACTTGGCGATACGGCCGATAATGACGGCGAGTTCACCTTCTGCGCTGACGGCTTCGGAGTACTCGGGCAGGGTCACGGGGTCGCCGGGGCCAATGACAGTAGTGTTGGGCTTGAGGAAGAACTGCGGGGAGGCGGGCGCCTCGGTTCCAGCCCAGTTTGCGATCGCTCCAATCACCTTGGAGCGGGGGATGATCGGGGCGAGCAGGCGCACCTGGTCGATGGGGTAGGTGGTGCCGGTCGGTTCGATGCCCGAGTAGAAGGGGTCGCCGGCGAGTACGCGCAGGGTTTCTTCGCCTGCGTCGCCTTCTACTAGCCCGAAGTGGAGCTCATTATTTACGGTAAATCGTGCAATACGCATACTTTCTAGAGTACCAGTCATTCATACCCCTCTCGATACGCAAAAAGTGACTTTCCGATTGAAAAGTAGAGCTTATCGTC
>NZ_CALJRY010000275.1 GCF_937976295.1 uncultured Rothia sp.
GCCTCCCCTCCCCTATGCACTCCCCTATCTTCACTGGGCACAGCGAATCCCCGCGGGTGCGCGTTCCGGGTGGGTGCGCATCCTACGGGGATTTCGCGGGTTACGTGAGATTCACGTTTTAGAGATTTACGTTTAGATAAGGCGGGTCATCCAGCCGTGGCGGTCCTCAACGGTGCCCAGCTGAATACCGACGAGCTCTTCGCGCAGGCTCTTAGAGATTTCGCCGAAGTGCTCGGTGGGTGCCGGGATTTCGAAGTCTTCAGCCTTGAGCTTGCCGATGGGCGCGACCACTGCTGCGGTGCCGCAGGCGAAGATTTCGGTGATGTCGCCGTTTGCCACGCCTTCACGCCACTCGGTGAGGGTGATGGCGCGCTCTTCGACGGTCATGCCGCGGTCCTTGGCGAGCTGAATCAGCGAGGAGCGGGTCACGCCTTCGAGGATGGTGCCGGTCAGTTCGGGGGTGACAATCTTGTTTTCCTTGCCGAAGATGAAGAACACGTTCATGCCGCCGAGCTCTTCGATAGCGTCGTGGCGATGCGGGTCCTTGAAGATGACCTGCTTGCAACCGTGCTTTTCACCTTCGGTCTGGGCGATCATGGATGCAGCGTAGTTACCACCGCACTTTGCCGCACCGGTACCGCCTTCGCCTGCGCGGGCGTAGGTGGTGGAGAGCCAGATGTCCACGGGTTCGGGGGTGCCGAAGTAGTTACCTGCGGGCGAGCCGATGACGTGGTACTGCACGTGCTTTGCGGGACGCACGCCGAGGTATGCTTCGGTTGCGATCATGAAGGGGCGGAAGTAGAAGGCTTCACCGTCGCCGGTGGGTACCCAGTTTTCGTCGGCCTTTACGAGTTCGCGCAGGGATTCGATGAAGGTCTCTGCGGGCAGCTCGGGCAGGGAGAGGCGGCGTGCGGAGTTCGCGAAACGTGCCGCGTTCTTTTCGGGGCGGAAGGTCCATACGGAACCGTCGGCGTGGCGGTAGCCCTTGATGCCTTCGAAGATTTCCTGGCCGTAGTGGAAGATGGATGCTGCGGGGTCGAGGACGAGCGGGCCGTAGGGGTGAACTCGTGCGTCGTACCAGGTGCCGCCGGTCTTGTAGTCGCCTTCCCAGTCGATGGTGACCATGTGGTCGCTGAAGTAGTCGCCGAAGCCGGGGTTTGCGAGGATTTCGGCGCGGCGTTCGGCGGTGGCGGGTGACTGGTTTGCTTCGTGGCTGAATTCGATGGCCATCGTTCTGCGTTCCTCTTCGTCTAGTTGCCTCTGTGGGCGTTCTTTGAGTTGCGGTTCTCGCGGCGGGGCGAGGGACCGGTGTGTGCCGCCGGGCGCGTTGTCGTGCGGGGCAGATGGGTGCATCTAGCGGTCTGTGCTAGTCGGATGCATCAAAGCTAGTGGTGGATGGTGTCCACCGCCGAGGTGCCGGGCGGGTGTGCCTGACCTGTTTAGAGTACCGGAAAGATGCGTTTGCCGCATGCGCACCTTTTCTCCCATTCAGGATGTGAACAGGGGCTGTGCGGGTGAAGGTATGGGTGAAGCCCGGAAGGTGCGTTCCTTCCGGGCTTCACTGGTGTTTTGCGTTCAGCTGCTACGGCAGATGAGTTTTAGCCGAGCAAGTTTTAGCCGGGCAAGTATTAACCGAGGCGTGCGAGCACGTCCGCGCCGACCTGATCGGTTCCGCGCACGCTGGCACCGTTTTCGCGCATATCTGCCTCGACAGCGTCCTCAATGCGGGCTGCGGCGGCATCGTGGCCGAGGTGGCGCAGCAACATCGCGCCGGCGAGGATTGCGGCGGTGGGATTTGCCTTGTTCTGGCGGGCGATGTCCGGTGCGGAGCCGTGTACGGGCTCGAACATGGAGGGGAATTCGCCGACGGCGTTGATGTTGCCGCTTGCCGCGTAGCCGATACCGCCGGTCACTGCACCGGCGAGGTCGGTGATGATGTCGCCGAAGAGGTTGTCGGTGACGATCACGTCGAAGCGGGCGGGGTCGGTGACCATGAAGATGGTGGTCGCGTCAATGTGCAGGTAGTCGGTCTCAACCTCGGGGAATTCAGCCGCGATTTCGGTGAAGTAGCGGTTGTAGAGGCGACCTGCGTGGGTGAGCACGTTGGTCTTGTGTACGAGGGTGACCTTCTTGCGGCGAGTGGAAGCCAACTCGAAAGCGTAGCGGATGAGGCGCTCCACACCGTGTGCGGTGTTGAGCGAGACTTCGGTGGCGATTTCGTGGTCGGTGCCGCCGCGGATGACGCCGCCGTTGCCGATGTAGGGACCTTCGGTACCCTCACGCACGACGACGAAGTCGATGTTGCCGGGGTTGGCGAGCGGGGAGACTGCGCCGGGGTACAGGCGGGAGGGGCGCAGGTTGATGTAGTGGTCGAAGGCGAAGCGCAGCTTCAGGAGCATTTCGCGTTCGATGAGGCCGGAGGGAATCTTGCCGCTGCGCGGGTCTGCACCGATGGCGCCAAAGAGGATCGCGTCGTGCTGCTTGAGGGCGTCCATGGTGGTATCGGGCAGGGTTTCACCGGTTTCCAGCCAGTGCTCGGCGCCGAGCTTGTAGTGGGTGGGAGTTACGGTGATGTTTTCGAGCTCGCAGGCGCGGGTGAGGATGCGCTGGGCTTCGGTAATGATTTCGGGGCCGATGCCGTCGCCGGGGATGACGGCGAGGTCGATGCTACGTGCTTCAGTCATGCCTCTACCGTAATACGCGCCGCGGGTGGGCGGTAGAGCGTGCGGGCGGGTTCTCAGACTCTGGGCTATCCCCTATCCCCGCCCTGCAGCGCCTCCTGAAATCTGGGGTCCTGGGTTCTGGGGGCAGCCTCTGCCGGTTAAAACAATATTCCCCGGCTGAATCATCAGCCGGGGAATATCGTTATGAGTTCTCACTCAGAGTGAGAGCTCTAAAGGTCTATGCAATTACGCGGTGCGCTTGCAGAGGGTGACCTTGACGTAGCCGTTGCCGCGGGTGCTACGAGCGGTCGGAGCGTTACCTGCGGACTCGATGACGCTACCGGAAACACCGGGAGCAACGTAGGAGCCACCAGCGCCACCGCCGCCACCGAACTGCGCGAAGCCGACGTTCTGGCGGATACCGTTGGGGTTGTTGTTCCACTTCTGGGTCAGAACGATTGCGGATGCGGAGGTAGAAGCACCGGAGCCACCGCCACCGTAGCCTGCGCCACCACCTGCGGAGATGACGGACTGGTAACCGTTGAAGTTGTGACCGATGGAGGAGTACTCGAGAGCGTAAGTGGTACCGTTGTGGGTGCCAACTTCCTTCTGAGTGCTATCGTTGTTGTCGATCAGGTAGGAGTAGGAGCCCACGCCGTCGCCACCGGCACCGGTGAAGCCGGAGCCACCGTTGTTACCGGACTTGGAGGAGTGGTAAATCTCCTGGTTGTTAGCGGAGGAGAAGCCCAGAACGCCGTTGGGGGAGGTGCCGGTGGGCAGGTCGGTCTTGGCACCACCGTTACCACCGATACCTGCGGAGCCACCCTCACCTGCGTTAACAGTGGTGGTGACGGAGGTGTCAGCGGAGTAGGTCAGTGAGCCCTGGTTACCGGCGGAGCCTGCTGCACCGTCTGCGGAGCCACCGGTGGAACCGATGACGGGGTAAGCGTTGCGCTTTGCGCCGGTGGGCCACAGGCGACCTGCGTCAACTGCACCAGGCTCAGCGTAGTTGGGGTTGTTGTTAGCGCCACCGGAGTTCACGAAGCCAGCGCCACCGCCGCCACCTGCGACTGCAACGGGGGTGCCGTTGATAACCAGAGCGGAGGAGCCACCGCCGGATGCGGAGTAGATGATGCGCTTCAGGGTGGAGTCAGCGGGCCAGATAGCGTTCACGCGCTGCATGACGCTTGCGGGGATGGGGGTAGGCAGGTTGGAGGAACCGCCGTTACCGTAGCCCTCGCCA
>NZ_CALJRY010000276.1 GCF_937976295.1 uncultured Rothia sp.
AGTGGCACCATGGGCTCTTGGTATATTCCTTAAAAATCTCACCCCCGAACGCACCAGCAACTACGACCTCAACTAACCCCCCCCAAAAAAAGGTTTGGCCCCGAACAGCAAACGCACTGTCCGGGGCCAAACCCTTCTAATCCACATCACCACAATTATCCACGCTGCACACTAAACAGCTCCACCTTCCCCTCATCATTCACACGACGCACCCGCAAACCCGCACCCGAACGCACCGCATTCTGACGACGATACCGCACCCACCAAAAACTAGCCGGCACACCATACAGCAGCACAATACCTGCCACCTTCACCACATCACCGGCACCAGCAAAACCAGAGGCCACCAAACCATCACCCACCGGCAACACCACCGCAAATACCAGAACCGGCAACACAATGAACCACAGCAACAGCCGACGAACCCAACGACCCCACGAAAACACCGCGCGAGCGCCCTCATACGCCACACCAAAAGCAGCACCAGCCACATCAGGGCTATCCATAACGTCCTGAGCCAGCACATCCCCTGCAGACCCGCGCTCGCCGGCAAAGGTAGATACCGGGTCTGAGCTAGGCTTGATGACCACAATACGGCGCTGCTGACGCTCCAAGGTGGCATCATACTCAGCGCGGCGGCGCTCATCGAGCAGAACGCGCTGAGCCTCATTCAGCAGCTGCGCCGACTGCTCAGTACCTCCCATATCGGGGTGATTCTTGCGCATCGCGCGCGTGTACGCCGCCTTGATTTCCTCAGCGGACGCCGACACGGAAACCCCCAGCAACTCATAGTAATTAACCATCATTAACCTCTCCCCTACCTCTCAACGAGCCGGGTACTTTCTTTCTACCCATCATAACCCCAAACAAACCATAAAAACACGGCAACACCACATCATGCGCACCAACCACACCCACAAAAAAAGAGGGGCCCCGCACCAACGAGACCCCCCAACACACTACCTACACCCAATCACCCCCATCATCCCCGGACGAAAACTCCTCAACACCAACACCAGGCACCACACCAACGCCCCGACGAACAACACCCGACGAACCACCAGGCACACCTGAAACACCCACCGACAACTCACTCATACGACTCAACTCACGCACCTCAGCCTCAGCCGCCTCACGACCCGCAGCCACAACATCCTCACCCAACATCGCACGATCACGCACCGTCAAAACACGAGACACCAACATAGGCCGAGACACCCTCACACCACGCACAATATCCCACCACGACGACACAAAATCACCACGACGAGCACGCCACACAAAATTACCCACACACGCAAACTCACCACGACCCAACTCAGTAAACGCAGCAGCAGACAAAGCCGGCACCTTCACCCACCGACCGAACGCCTGATCAGCCAACGCACCCGAATCAGAATCCAACAAACTATTCTTCTTATGCGACGTATCCGTCTCCTCACGAGACCACCGCAACGGCACACGACCCTCAACCCACGCCGCCGTATCATCATCCACCTGATGCACAATCAACATAGACCCCTGACCGGTCAGCTGCGACGCAAACACCGAATTACCCGAGCGCTCGCCCATGGCCACAATATCGGCGTAGCTCTGGGTTGAAATCATGATGCGAGCGCCAGAGCTGCGGGACTGCTGCAGCATTGCATCCAGGCCGGTAGTGCCAGCATGCGTGAACTCATCGACGGCAAGCAGCCAGGGCGTTTCAGAATTGCCGCCGAGCGAACCGGCGAGCTTCTGCACGTCATTCATGATCAGTGCCGATAGCAGGCGTGCCAGAGACTGCTGCTTCAATGAGTTCAGCGAAATAATGACGAATGCCTTCTCATCAAACACCTGTCGCAAGGTGAAAGAATTGGAACCTTCCGGGCGCATACCGCGGCCTGCTGCAGTCTCCACAAGAGGCTTCAGCTGAGCAATAATACCCGAATACGAGCGGGGGTCTCGCTTCAGCTTCGCACCAAGTGCAAGAGCATCGTTCTGAAGGTGCTGATGCTCTGCTCCCTGCAGATTTTCCAAAGCGTAACTCTCCAAAGTCGCAATATCCATGAGGTGATAAACCGACTCCAGATAAGAGCATTTCACGGTCTTATCATTCTCCGTAACGGTCAGCGGACCGGTGACGTTAAGAACCTCAAACAGGGTCTTCAACGCATCCTCAGCAATGTTGCGGTAGTAGTCTTCACCCCAGCTCAGCGAATTAACCACAAGCTCCATTTGAGAGTGAGCATCCACGCCTGAAGCCAGCGGATCATAATGTCCTAGCTCCTCCGCCAGAGACCATTCGTAGACCTTCACATTGCTCTCTTCGCCAAGCTTGCGGATCGCGGCGCGGTACTGTGGATCACCCTTCATGTCGATAATGATTCCGGGAAGATTCGAGCGCATGTACGCCAGAATTACGCGCAGCATCGTCTGAGATTTACCTGATCCAGTCTTGCCAAAAACAATCGTGTGAAGCACATCCTCCATGCGCTGAAAAACCGGCAAACCACGAGAGTACTTATCGGACTCCACGCCGTACACAATGCAGTCTTCAGGCGAGAAGGCACCAGATTCAATGCGACGCTGAAACCAGAACTTCGAGACCAGCGACTGAGTAAGAGTCCGCGTGTACGCAGTCGGGCGCATCCGGGCATACGCAGGCTGGTTCAGGTAAGTGCGCAACCACCACAGCACACCTGCAAAGACACCAAAACCAACTCCACCAAGAGCCTGCAAAGCCATATTCTGATACCACAGCTGAACAAAATTCTCAGACTGAATCAGCCGAGGAACCGTAGCCCAAAGACCAGCAGCAGCACCCAAAAAACCAAGGGCACCAACCACACACACTACGGCCTTCCACAAAGAGCTCCACAGCTTCTTCTGGAATCCACGACTAACCCAGAAGCTCACGACAAAAGCCAGCGGAAAAATAACAGAAACCAGAATCCCAATAAGAAGCATCACAGCAGAAACCTGCGGAGAAACACGAAGCAAAGAATGCGATCGTCCCATGTTCTCCCGGTCATTACTGACATCTCGCATCAAATAGCGAGCCATTGATTTTCCTTTCACAAAAGATGCGGGCGGCGCGCCCTTCCGCAGTATTGCCAGAAGGGCACACCGCCCGCATCAGAGATAAATTCAGAGACTATTCTCCAGACGAGTAGCCATATTCATCAGAGGCAGATACCTCTTCTTCCGCAGCGTTCTCTACCTCAACATCAGAAGCCTCAACCGATTCTTCTTCAGTCTCGAAATCCTGCGGATCTTCTGCCTTCTCAGAGATAGCCAGCAGACCACCAGTGAGAACCCACTGATCAGCAACAGCCTTCTCAAGCTTCTTATCCGACACTTCAACCGCGCTGAGGTATCCTGCATCATCTAGAGACCATTCGCCAATAATTGCAGAAGAATTATCAACAATCGCCGGCTCATCTCCAATGAAATTCAGGAAACGATCTACCGTGTTGTTCTTATATCCTGCGCTCGTGGAGAAGCCCAGGAAATTAGATGCTTGCTTAGACGTCAGGCCGGCATCCTCAACGTAGATGCGGTGTACATTCTGCAGCTGCTGCGCAAATGCTTCGTACTTCTCGATAGCCTGGCTGCGTGCCTTCATCAGGTCTTCTACTGCATCTGCAGAATCAACCTTGATGGCTACGGTAGCGGTACGTGCGCCCATGCGCAGGGCCGTAACAACGAGGTGACAAGCATCTTCGAACTTGCCGAGAATCATCTTTACGGATTCTCCGGTAGAGTACTGACCTTCAGCTTCATATGCGCCGCCGGGGAACTTCGAAATCGTAATATTGCACTGAGTATTTTCCATAACTTTAGTATAGTCGAACTCTTAATTTTTGCGTTTGTTCCAGGTCTTTGCGCGGTCAATTGGAGAGGCAGGCGGAAAGCCCATCGGCGGCTTATGGCCGAGTGGTAATCTCCATACGCTTCCCTTTTCGTTTTGACTGATGCACTCTACCGGGAGCCCTGCTGCGACATCCCAAAAAATACGTCGCCGGTCAGTGCAATCTGGATATGCAGCAGGCATGGGGGTGACTACTCCGCCACGATATACAGAGATGCGGATAAGACCGTCTGAGGATACCCAGACATTGCCGTACTCATATTCGTATTCAGTCATTGTGATGCCTCGCTTTTCGCAGGCGCGAAGGATTGCTCGAGCGATTTCTGGACGCTGGCAAAACCACAGCTGACCCATTCCAGAATTGCTGAAGCGATTGATGACGACCTCGTAAGATTCTATTTCTTTCTTACGACGTTCAATCTCTACTCCCCATTTTCGGCCATCTTTAGGATTGATGATTCCCAGGTCTGGAGTGTGGGTTCCGTTGCCGACGATCCAGACTTTACTCAGCCGCTTGCTACGCGCGTAGCCTACGCCGTCAAGCTGTTTAATGTCTTTCTCGAAGGCAATTTCGAAACCGTATCGAGCAAAGATAATAGCGATGTCGTTAATGCAAAGGCGGTGGTCAATCTGGCTAAGGTTGTTGATTGATCCAGGAGTTGCGGTGCACAGTTCATCTTCCCCGTATCCTGCAACCCTCCAGCTTCCGATGATCTCTTCACGCATTGCCCGAGAGGTGATTGACCAAACTGTTACCTGGCGTTCTCTGAAATCATCGCTATCGAAATCTCGCAGCTTAGCGTAGGTCTTCTCAGATTTGACGAGCTTAGCCTTCTTCAAATAGGTAAGAGCTTTGGTGACCGTTGTGTATGAGGCACCTAGCCACCCGGCTATCTGAATGTCTCGAGCCCATCCGGTACGAGCAATGAACTGCAGGACTTGAACATGAAGTTCCGTGAAGTTGATTTGCGTGAGCTTGCCGTTGGCTCGCTTCTCGATAGCAAGGATATTAGGGCGGTCAGTATTTTCCATAAATACATATTACATAGAAATGTTCATATTCTCTGTAGATTTCTCCATATCTTCCGGGATACCAGTCTAGAGGAGGGATTGAACCCAACAGTTCGGAATCTAAGAAAGATTTCGCGCAAAGAGAGGAAAGTAGGGGGTTTAGGGTGGTTTGATTGGAGGTTTTCTTGTCGTGTGCTTGTGTGTGGATGTCAGATAAAAGGGGCGGAATCTAGGGGTGAAGTTAGGGCAGAGTAAGAGGTGAAGGTGGCGGTTTGAGGTGAGCAAGGAGAAGGTATTTAGGGCAGGTGAAAGGCGGGTATGGAGTAGGTGGAGAAGCTGATGGGAGTAGGGGTTTGCGTGGAGGGGTGAGTGAGTGAAGGCGGTTTGAGGTGAAGGAGGTGCTGCAGAAGGAGGGTGAGGTATAGATGGTGGGGTGTGAGGAATGGTTTTTGAGGTGGTGGCAGTGTTTGGTTTTCGGGTGTTGTCGAGGTGTTGGATAGGTGTTTTTGAGTTGGGGATGTTGAGAGTTGCGGGCTAAGTGGAGGGGGTAGAGGTTGGGTAGATTGAATGGTGGATCGTGTGGGGTGATGATGTGGTGTGAGTGGGTGAGTTGCAGGATTTTTGAGGTGGTGGCGTGTGGGGTTTGGTGGGCTGGGTGGATTTGCGGGGGTTTGTGAGTGTCTGGAACGTGCTTGAGTAGCACACTTTGCAAATGGGACATTATGGAACTTTAAGAGGCTAAGAGTTTCTAGATGGGGAATAATTAATCACAGGAACATCTGTAAATAATTATGCGAAGGAGACAATGTGACGACATGGCGTTGGTGTGACTCACCGAAGAGGATAGCTGCGGAAAGCGGCTTGGAACTTGAAAAATTTGAGATGGTTCCCACCTCCCCGACGGCATCATGTAGAGATGTAGGAAATGGGGTGTTCTCGTATCGAGATAACGGTTTGGCTGTCCTGGTCGATTGGTACACCCGCCGTATTCTGCGTGCTGGGCTTGATTTGAGCTCAGAAACCCTTGATGGCTGGTATTTCAACACTAGGGCACTCCAGCAATGCAGGAAGCTTAAAATCACCCCCGGTAACGTTGTTGCAAGCTTGGAGGATTCTGACGCCTTCCCCGCAAAAAATGGACACACCCTCTATCGTGGAACCTTTGATGTGCTCGTTCATGAGGGAAAAGGTCGGGTAGTCAGCGTTGGGGCTGTAAACACTTTGAGTAGTTCAATCTTGAGGCAGGCTATACCGAGAGGTTCAGGAGGAACCCCCGTAGGGTCGATGCCTCGAGATGTTAATGACCTGTTGAAGCGCGCCCGGCGTGCTGGTCTTGCGGTTTCTAAATCCGGTGCAGGGCACTACAAGATTTGGGAGTCTGGAACCCCGGGAGCAGGTAGGAGCGTGGTTATTCCCTCGACTGGTTCTGACCGGCGAGGAATGATGAACAACATCGTGGAGATTCGCTCTGCATTCGGGATTGATTTACGCCGCTTGTAGATTGGCTCCAAGGGGAGGGGGTGCCCCCCTCCC